>JBAQWH010000319.1:0-3088 GCA_049298815.1 Thermoanaerobaculia bacterium
GTTCTCGAGGGGGCGATGGCGACGCGCGCCCGCGAGCGAGCTTTCGCACACCGCGCGTTCGGAGCCGCGGAGGGAGACCAGTTCTTTGCCGCGTCGTGCTCGGGATGTCACGTCCGCGGATGCGACGACTGCCACGGCGCCGGACTGCATCCCGTGGGACGACCGTCGAACGAGGCATGCCTGCGCTGCCACAACGGCTACTCGGTCGGCTGGCAGTTCGAGGGGAAGGCGCCGAGAGAGGACCACGAGCGCTATCGGCGGGGCTCGACGTCGCAGGGCGAGCCTTTCCTCAGGATGCTTCCCGACGTCCACTTCGAGCGCGGCATGACCTGCGGCGATTGCCATCCGATGTCGTCGCTGCACGAGGGCGGGCGCGCCAAAGGCTGCATCGACTGTCACCCGAATCCTGCGGCCTCGGTTCCCGAGCATTCGATCGCAGCGCACCTGACCGGCATGGAGTGTGTGGCGTGTCATGGCGCCTGGGCGCCGCAGGAGTACGGGACGTTTCTGATCCGCGCGCGAAGAGACGACCAGAAGGAAGCCTTCAGCGTGGTCCGCACGTGGGGCGAATGGCGGAAGAGCTCCCACCTCAAGCGGCAGGATGCGCCGCCGCTCGGCGTGAACCGCGCCGGACGCGTCGCGCCGATCCGTCCGCACTACATCCTCTTCGCGACGGACACCCCGCGCGAATGGGAGAACCGGCTGCTCGCCGCCGAGTGGCGAGCGTTCGCTCCGCACACGGTCCGCCGCGGAACCGTTCCGTGCGGCGGATGTCACGACAGTCCGCGGCGCTTCATCCTCGAGCCGCCCGAAGACCGTCTCTATCGACTCGAGGAGGACGGGTTTCCGCTGCGGTCGTGGTGGGACCGCGAGCAGCAGACGGTGATCAACGGCTCGTTCATGCCCGTCGACCGCCACGTGAAGATGAACCGTAAGACTCCAGAGTACGCAAGGCAGGTGGTGAGGCAATGGCAGACGATCCTCGGTCCAGACGTTCGGCGCTGAAGTCGATCGTGTGGATCTCCGTCGGCGCGGCGGGGCTCTGGCGTTTTCTGACGCCTCGCTCGACGTCCGCTGCCGCGCCGCCGATCGCGGTCCGGATCGAGGACGTCCCGACGAACGGTGCGCTCGTGATGCCGCAGCACGGCGTCGCGATCGTGCGCGAGGGACCTGCGGTCTCTGCACTCGACCTGGCATGCACGCACCTCGGCTGCATGGTCACCGCGAACCCGGGCGGCTTCGCCTGCGCGTGCCATGGCAGCCGCTTCGATCGGAGCGGAGGTCGGGTCTCCGGGCCGGCCACCGGATCGCTGCGGAGGCTGCAGACCGTCGAGGAGGGAGGCGTCGTGCTCGTCGCGAAGCTGCCGGAATCGGAGGGCGAGGCCTGATGGTCAGGGAACTGGTCCGCCACATGTTTCCCCGGTCGGTCCCGGTCGACACGATGCGGATCACGTACACGTTCTGTCTCGGTGGCATCGCGTTCACCTGCCTGCTGGTGCTCGCGGCGACCGGCCTCCTGCTGCTCTTCTACTACAGCCCCTCGCCGGCCTCCGCGCACGGCTCGATCCAGTTCCTCGAGAGCTCGGTGTGGGGCGGGGCGTATCTCCGCAGCCTGCACCGGATGGCTTCGCATGCGCTGCTCCTGCTGCTCGCGCTTCACACGCTGCGCGTGATCGCGACCGGCGCGTTTCAGGCGCCGCGGCGGTTCAACTGGGTCGTCGGTTGCCTGCTGCTCTTCCTCTGCATCTTCGAGGCGTACACCGGCTATCTGCTGCCGATGGACCAGCTCGCGTACTGGGCGACGCAGACAGGGATGGACCTGTTGAAGGTGCTTCCGCTCGGCGGCTCGATCCGGCAGGTCCTCGTGCCCGACTCGGTCGGCGGTCCGCTGTCGCTGCTGCGGTTCTACGCGCTCCACGTCGCGATCATCCCGATCTCGGTCTTCACGCTCTCGATGATCCACTTCTTCGTGATCCGCCGGCAGAAAGGAATCCTCCCGTACCTGTGAGCCGGGTTCCTTCGTCGCCGTACTTCTTCGGGCCGCTCAAGCGAGCGTTCCTGGCGACGCTCGTCGTGCTCGTGATTCTGGCGATCGTCTTTCCTGCGCCGCTCGAGCAGCGGGCGGATCCGATGAAGGCGCCGAACCCCGCCAAGTCGGCCTGGTTCCTCCTCTGGCTTCAGGAACTCGTGAGCTACGACACGGTGGCGATCTACGCCGCAGTGTCGCTCGCGCTGCTGCTCATTGCGCTGCCGTTGCTGCCCGTGCGGCCGATGGACAGCGCGCACTGGTTCCATCCCGCGCATCGGCCGGTGTGGATCGCCGCGCTCGCCGCCGCCGCCGCGATCGCCACGCTCACCGTCGTCGCAATGTTCTTCCGAGGATCGGACTGGTGCTTCGTTCTGCCGTTCTGATCGGGCTCGTGGCGCTCGTTCCCGCCGCCTGCGCGCGCCAATCGACGCCAGTGACGCACGCCGGTCGCTGCGTCGACTGCCATGCTCCGCATCGCACGGGTGCAGAGACCTGCGTCTCCTGCCATCGCGGTGATGCCGGCGCGGCGCGCGCCGAGCTCGCGCATGCTCGTTTGATCACCGGTAAGGCCGCAGAGCATCGGAACCCCGATTCCCCGGCGGTCGTGTCCGGAGGGCGGCTGGTCGAGATGCTCTCCTGCCGTCGCTGTCACCGAATCGACGGCGAAGGCAATCGTTTCGCGACGTCGCTCGACCATGCCGTCTGGCAGCGCGAGCAGCAGGCCCTGGCCGCATCGATCCTGACGCCGGTCGAGACGATGCCGCGCTTCGGTCTCACCGCCGTGCAGGGCGAGCAGGTCATCGCCTTTCTGCTGAACCGCTCCGAACCGTCGGCCGCACAGCCGACGTACCGCGTCCGTTTCACTGCGACCGGCGCGACGAACACGCTGTTCGGAGAGCGTTGTGGTGGCTGCCACCGCGCCATCCTTCGCGAAGGTCCGGCAGGGGAGGGAACGGCTGGCCCGAATCTCTCCGGTCTACTGACGAAGCACTACCCTGCCACCGCCGAGGGAGACAGGCTCTGGACCAGCGACGCCCTTCGCGACAGGCTGCGCAATCC
>JBAQWH010000320.1:0-9158 GCA_049298815.1 Thermoanaerobaculia bacterium
GTCCACCCCTGGCTAATCGCCGACGAGGCTCCGCGGCGTCTCCACCCGGGGCCCCGCGCCGCGCGCTTACGCGTTCACGAAGCGCCGCATGTTCACGTTCGCGATGAGGCCGATCGCGATGAAGAACATCATCGTCGACGAGCCGCCGTACGAGATCAGCGGCAGCGGGATGCCGGTGGTCGGCAGGATTCCGATCTGCATCGACACATTGATGAGGATGTGGAAGATGAAGAACGAGATCAGGCCGATGATGAGGAACGTGCCGCCTCGATCCCTCGCGTACTTGGCGAAGGAGAGCGCCAGGAAGATGAAGTAGAGATAGAGCGCGAGCACGACCGAGACACCGACGAACCCCCACTCTTCTCCCAGCACCGAGAAGATGAAGTCGGTGTGGTGCTCGGGGACGAACCCGAGCTTGGTCTGCGTACTGTTGCGGAACCCCTTGCCGTTGATGCCGCCGGAGCCGATCGCGATTTTCGCCTGCGTCACCTGGTAGCCGCTGCCGAGCGGGTCGCGCTCGGGATTGAGGAACGTCATGACGCGTTCCTTCTGATACGGCTTGAGAAAGAAGGCCCATCCGACCGGCAGCGCGATCGCGACGATGAGGATCATCGCGATCCAGACGCGCGGCCGGATTCCGCCGAAGAACATCGCGACCGCGACCAGCGGGAAGAACGACGCCGCGGTGCCGAAGTCGGGCTGGATGATGATCAGGCCGACCGGGAAGCCGATGATCATCCCCGCGATGACGAACGACCTGAGGTCGAGATAGGCCCTGTCGTTCGAGTCGAAGAACCGCGCGAGCATCAGCGCCGTGAAGATCTTCATGAACTCGGACGGTTGGAACTGAAAGCCGCCGAGGTGAATCCACGACCGCACGTTCGCGGTCACCTTCCCCCAGACCAGCAGGTAGATGAGCAAGACGATCCCCACGCCGTAGAGGATCGGCGCGATGTCGAAGATGACGTGATAGTCGATCAGCATGAACACGGCCATCAGCGCGAGGCCGATTCCGACCCAGATGATCTGGCGCTTGACGGTGCGGAGCGTCGGTTCGGTGAAGAACGTCGCGCTGTAGATCAGCATGACGCCGATGATCGCCAGCACGATGGCGGTGCCGATGAAGTTCCAGTCGACGTTCCCGGCCGTGCGGTCGCGGAAGATCATCGGGCGGGCTCCGGCAGCGGCAGGTCGCCTTCCTTGATCTGCTTGAGCGTCTCGGGGTTGCTCAGGTCGATGCCCGCGTTCGCGATCTGACTCCTGAATTTCGCCTCGTACATGAGCTTGGCCAGAGGTGCCGCATCCGCGCCCCCCGCGCCGCCGTGCTCGACGAAGACGACGACCACGATCTGCGGGTTGTTCAGCGGCGCGAACGATGCGAACCAGGCGTGGTCGCGGTACTTGAACGGCAGGTGCTGGGCCTTGACGCGACCCGCGTAGCTGATGACCTGCACCGAGCCGGTCTTCCCTGCGATGTCCATCCCCTCGACGCGGGCGTTGCCGCCGGTGCCGCCGACCTCGTTGACGACCTGCCACATCCCGCGGCGGACCGCGTCGAGCGCCGGTTTGTCGAGCTTGATCTGGTGGAGCACCCGCTTCGGAACCGTGAACCGCTTGTAGCTGCCGTCGGGCTGCACCCGGTGCACTTCCTTGACGACGTGAGGCTGGTAGACGTTGCCGCCGTTGGCGACCGCGGCCGTCATGTTCGCGACCTGCAGCGGGGTCACGATGAGCGGGCCCTGACCGATCGACACCGAGATCGTCTCGGAGGGATACCACTTGCGCTTCTGCTTGTCGCGGGCCCAGGCCGTCGACGGCACGAGGCCGGCGCGCTCGCCGTCGAGATCGATGTGGGAGATCTCGCCGAACGAGAGCAGCCGCGAGTAGCTGTTGATCTTGTCGACCCCCAGCCGGTCGCCGGTGTTGTAGTAGAAGATGTCGCACGAGATCTTGAGCGATCGCTCGACGTCGACCGAGCCGTGGCCTTCCGCCTTCCAGCAGCGGAAGCGACGGCCGCGGAAGTGACCGCTGCCGCTGCAGTTGAACGTCGTGTTCGGGCCGATCTCCTTCTCCGAAAGACCCGCCATCGCCATGACGATCTTGAAGACCGAGCCGGGCGAGTACAACCCCTGAATCGCGCGGTTGAGCTCGATCTTGAAAGGGTTGCTGAGGATCGTCTTCCAGACCTCCGGGGTGAACCGGCGGGAGTAGACGTTCGGGTTGTAGGCCGGCGACGAGACCATGGCGAGCACTTCGCCGTTCTGGGGATTCAGGGCGACCGCGGCGCCGACCATCTCGTTCTCGGCGAAGTACTGCTCGGCGCGCCGCTGCAGTTCGAAGTCGATCGTGAGGTAGACGTTGTCGCCCGGGACGGGCTGCTTCCGGGCCGGGAGGTATTCGCTGAGCCGTCGCCCGTCCGCGTCGTACTCCCAGTACTCCGCGCCGTCGCGGCCGCGAAGGTACTGGTCGTACATGAGCTCGACGCCGCGCTTGCCGATCAGGTCGGCCTGCTCGAGCGCTGCGTTCTGCGCGAGCTCCTTCTCGCTGACCTCACCGATGAAGCCGAGGACGTGGGCGGCCATCGTGCCGTAAGCGTAGTTTCGCCGCTGGACCGGAGTGACGTTCAGCTCGGGGAACGCGAGCGACTGGGCCTGGATCGTCGCGACCTGCGCCACCGTCAGGTCCTCGGCGATCGGGAAGGGGCGCGACACCGGAACCTTGGCGGACTCCTTCGCGTAACGCTCCGCGACTTCCTGCGGCGTCATGCCGAGGACCGGCGCGAGGAAGGTGAAGAGCTTCTGCTCGTGCTGGGCGTCGGCCTTCCGCAGCGGCTTCATCACGATCCGGTCGACGAGCAGCGAGTACGCCGCCTGGTTGTCCGCGAGGATCTTGCCGCTGCGGTCCATGATGAGCCCGCGTTTTGCCGGCACCTTGGTCTCGCGCAGCGCGTTGGCGTCCGAGAGGCCGCGGTACTTGTCGGCGTTGACCCCCTGCACGAACCAGAACGACCCGGCCAGGAACACGAACGCCGCGACCATGCCCCAGAGGAGGGCGTTGATGCGGAACTGCAGGAACTTCTGATCGTCTCGGTATACGCGCATGGCGAGTCGTTAGTCGTTAGTCGTCAGTGGTTAGTAATCGCTGCTTGGACACGGAACGTCAGTGGCTCGTCGTTCTACTAACGACTAACGACTGACCACTAACGACTGAACCTCTACCACGCCGCCTTCCGGCGCGTGGCATCGATCGGCTCTTCGCGCATGAAGAGCGTGAGGAGCTGGTAGACGAGCATTCCAAAGAGCAGGGTGAAGATGGTCTTGACGATCAGCGCCTGCTCGAACATCTCGATCCGCTGCTTCACGAGAATGTTCACGAGGATGTAGATCACGAGCTCGTTGACGATGACCGCCCCGCCGAGACACGCACCGAAGAAGAGCGTGCCGCGGAGGACGAGGCGCGAGTTGATGTAGGCCACCACGTAGGCGCAGACGGTGAGCGCGAACGCATGCAGGCCGAACATCGCGTTGGAGAACGCGTCCTGGACGAAGCCGGCCATCACGCCGGCGACGATGGCGCCGAAGATGTTGCCCCCCATCGAGTAGTAGACGACCAGGATGATGTAGGGGTCGAAGAACGCCAGGGCGTTCGGATAGAAGCTGTCGAGCAGCGAGTGCAGGGTGAGGGCGAGCAGGAGCCCGATGCCGAATCGCAGCCACCTCACGGTGCGTACCTCACGACTTCCGGCAGGATCTTCCGGGTGTGAATCACGATCACTTCCTCGATCGTGCCGGTGTCGATCGCCGGCTTGACCTTGATGGATTTGAACAGGGACTGCCCCGGCTCGGCGCGGAGCACCGTTCCCACCGGGATGCCGCGGGGATAGATGCCGTCGATTCCGGCGGTGAGGATCGTGTCGCCGGGATTGACGTCCGCGAGCGCCGGGACGTCGAACATCTCGATCGTGGCGGTGCCGTTCCCCCGCACGACGCCCTGACGGCGGGTTCGCTGGATGAGCGATCCGATCGAGCAGTTGCTGTCGGTCACGAGCTGCACCTTCGCCATGTCGCGGGTCACGAGGACGACGCGGCCGACGAGGCCGTTCGCGTTCACGATCGCGTCGTTGACGTCGACGCCGTCCTGGGCGCCGCGGTCGATGATGATCGACTTGAACCGGCCGGCCGTATCGAGCATGACGGTCTGCGCGAGCGTCGTCTTCATCGAGAACTGCTCGGAATAGGAGAGCAGCCCGCGAAGCCGCGTCAGGTCGCCTTCCGACTGGCGGAGCCGCAGGTTCTCGGTCGTCAGCTCGGCGACCTTGCGGTGCAGCTGGTTGTTCTCGTTCACGGCGCGACGCATGTCGAGATAGCCGTGGTACATGTCCTGGGCCGTGCCGCCGATCCAGTTCACCGTCTTCGGGACCGGCGAGAGGACGGTCATGACGGCGCGCTCGAACATCGTGCGCGTCTCCCCGACGTACCTCGTCTGGCCACTCAGGCTCATGAGGACGAAAAGCAGGGAGAGGACGACGATGAGCAGCAGCGTCGGACGGCGCGGGATTACGTCTGTCGGAACGGCCATGATTCGGGTGCGGACTTGAGCAGATTCTGCGCCAGCCACGGGGCCGGCGGCAATGGCTTTGGAGTGCGGCGCCCGCAGGCGCCGCTTTGTCACTCCAAGGTCTTTCTGAGCTTTCGATGCCCCGATGGGGTTTAGGACGGCGAAGGATCGCCCGACTTCCGCGCGGAGGAGGTCTTCGCCGTGAAATGAAAAGCGGCGCCCGCGGGCGCCGCACTCCAAACAAAGCGGCACCTTGCGGGGGGCCGCACAAAGCTATTCGATCGAGATCTTCCGGAGCAGGTTGAAGTCGGTGAGCATCTGGCCGGTGCCGAGGGCGACGCAGGCGAGAGGGTCTTCCGCGAGCGTGACTGGAAGGCCTGTCTCCTCGCGGAGGCGCCGGTCGAGGTTCTTCAGCATCGAGCCGCCGCCTGCGATGATGATGCCCTTGTCCATGATGTCGGCGGAGAGCTCGGGCGGAGTCCGTTCGAGGGCGACGCGGACTGCCTCGACGATCGTGGCGACCGTCTCGCTGAGCGCCTCGCGGATCTCCTCGTCGCTGACGATGAGCGTCTTCGGCACGCCCTCGACGAGGTCGCGGCCCTTGATCTCCATCGTCATCTCGTCGTCGAGCGGGAACGCCGAGCCGATCTCCATCTTGATCTGCTCCGCGGTCCGCTCGCCGATCAGCAGGTTGTACTTCCTCTTGATGTACTGAATGATCGCGTCATCCATCTCATTGCCGGCGACACGAACCGAGCGCGAGTAGACGATGCCGGCGAGCGAGATCACGGCGACGTCGGTGGTGCCGCCCCCGATGTCGACGATCATGTTGCCGGTCGGGTCGGTGATCGGGAGCCCCGCGCCGATGGCAGCCGCCATCGCCTGCTCGATGAGATAGACCTCGGTCGCGCCGGCGCGGAGTGCGGAGTCCTTGACGGCCCGCTTCTCGACCTGCGTGATCTCGGAAGGGACCGAGATCACGATGCGCGGCTTCACGAGGAAGCGCCGGCCGTGCGCCTTCTCGATGAAGTACTTGATCATCTTCTCGGTGACTTCGAAGTCGGCGATGACGCCGTCCTTCATCGGACGGATGGCGACGATGTTGCCCGGCGTGCGGCCGAGCATCTCCTTCGCTTCCTTGCCGACCGCTTCGACGTTGTTGTTGATTTTATTGACCGCGACGATCGAAGGCTCACGGACGACGATGCCTTTGTTCTTCGCGTAAACGAGGGTGTTCGCAGTCCCGAGATCGATCGCGAGATCGTTCGAGAACATGGAGAGAATCGATTTAACAGGCATCCGTCTTGTCGTTCCTTGATTCAGTTCTGAGCGCGACCGTCGCGCTGCAAAAGACCTGCCCCGAGCGTTGGTTGCAGATCGGCGTCGGTTGTTCGTTCCGGGTGAGTCGTGCCGTGCGCCGCGGGCCGGACTGCTCCACCGCGACGCCGGAGCTCGAGAGTCGCAGGGAGCTACTCTTCGACCAATACGGTCTGTGATTGTACCGTCTGATTGCCTGCCGCATCGACGGCTTTCACGACGACCGCGTTGCGACCGGTCTTCTCGAAGCTGATCAGCTTCTGGAAGGCGCCGCTCGACTCGACGTCCGCTTCCTCGTCGTTGATGAACACGGTCGCCCCCGGCTCGGTCGTCCCGGCGATCATGTAGAACTGCCCGCCGAGCTTGAACGGGGCCTTGAGCGTGAGAGGCGGAGGGGTCGTGTCGGCGCTCGTCACCTTGCCGCCGCCGGTCACGCGGAAGCGACGGAACGGCGAGAACGGACCGGCGTCGCCATCCACGTCGAGCGATGCGACCCGCCAGTAGAACGCTCCCTCTCCCGTGACCTTGGCCGCCGCGCTGGTGGCCGTCCGGCGCGAGTTGATCTCGCGGGTGGCGAACAGGCGCGAGCGCGAGACCTGCAGCAGGTACCCGGACGCGTTGCCGACCTTGTCCCAGACGAACTCGACCTTGAGGTCCTGCGTGAGCTGGAGCACCTGGTTGTCGCCCGGCGCGAGGAGCGCCGGCGCCATGGCCAGCTTCTTCACGGCCGAGAGATCGCCGGTCGGCGTCGCCGTGATCTTGTCGCCGCTCGAGAGCTTCACCGCCTCGCCGCCCTGCTCGCTCGTGATCGCCGCGACGCCCTTGGTCGCGATCACCTGCGTCTCGTTCGTCGACCCGTCGACCCCGACGTGCGTCGTCGACTCGGACTCGATCATGATCTGCGTGCCGGGCGTGCGGACCGCCGAGGCTTCGTCGATCGTGGCGACCTCGACCGAGCCGACCTTCATCTGAACCGCATTCGTCTTCTTCGAGGTCCCCGGGTTCACGACCGCGAAGATCTCGAGCAGCGCGTTCGGCCCGACGGTGTAGACGGATCCGTTCGAGAAGATGAGCTCGGCCGAGGCCCGGTCGCCCGTCTTCACCCAGTCACCGTTGAACAGCGCGGTGCGCGGGTCGGCGTCCTTCCATTCGCTCGAGGAAGCCTTCTGGAACTTGACGTCTCCCTCGACCGTGAGGAACTGGGCGTCGTTCTCCCGCTCGGTCCCCCCGCTCATCGCCGAACGGCTCATGGTCTGCGACTCGACCGCAGCGTCACGTGCCTCGACGAACTTCCTCGACCCGAAGAGCGCGTTCGCCTCTTCGAGCTTCTGCTGGGCCCGGGTGAACTCGGAGCGCTTCGCGTTGAAGTTCTTGGAGGCGGCGAGCGCATTGAGCGCCTGGCGGGCGTCGGCGATCGCTGATTCCGCGGCGCTCCGCGGATTCTCCTTCTGCGAGCTCCAGATCCAATAACCGGCGAAACCGATCAGGAGGAGGACCAGCACCGTGCCGATCTGCTTCAACCGAGCGATCGAGATCAGGTACCAGTCGATGTCTGCGGCGCCGTCGGTTCGCTTGACCATGAGGGAATGGGGCTCCGTTTATAGCACAGCCTCGGAGCCGTGGGCCGCTCGAGAGCGCACTTCCCCGGAATGGCGGCCGGGCCGGCAGTTCGTTTGCCGCTTCACCCGTGGAATAGGTACACTGCGCCGCTTTTTCTCCAGCTTCGACCAGATCCTTGGCCCCGAAAGGTTTTTCATGCTCAAGACAATGCGGGACAGCTTCCACCACCTGAAATGGGTACTCCTTGCCGTGGTGGCGGCCTTCATCTTCGGTTTCGTCTTCATCGACATGGGCCTCGGCGGCGCCACCGGCGGAAGTACCGATGAAAGCGCCGCCTTCGCCGCCCGGGTCAACGGAGACTCGATCAGCTACAACGAGTTCTACCGGGCGATGAAGAACTACGAGGACATGTACCGCCAGATGTACGGCCAGCAGTTCACGCCGGAGATGGCTCAGGCGATGGGTCTCCCTCGCCAGGTTCTCGACACCCTCGTCGATCAACGGCTGATGCTCCAGGAAGCGGAACGACTCGACCTCCAGGCTTCGCCGGAGGAGGTCCGGGCCAAGCTGCTCGAGATCCCGATCTTCACCCAGGATGGCAAGTTCATCGGGATGGAGCTCTACAAACGCTACGTGACCGGGCCGATGGGCTACGCGAGCACCGCGGATTTCGAGGCCGACCTCGCCCGCGACATCGTCCTCCAGAAGATCGAGAGCGCACTCATGAACTCGGTCGTCGTCACCCCCGGGGCGGCCGACGCCGAATACCGCCGGGTGAGCGAGAACGCGAAGATCCGTTACGCGCTCCTGCCGGCGGCCCGCCTCGCCGCGAGCATCAACGTGACCCCGGCCGAAGTCGACGCGTTCTACGCGAAGAACCAGGGGCGGTACGCGCACTCCGAGCAGCGTCAGGTCCGGTACCTTCTGGCCGACACGGCGCGGCTGCGCTCGCAGATCGTGCCGACGGACCCCGAGATCCGTCAGTTCTACGACTCGAAGAAGGAAGAGCTCAAGACCGCAGACGCCGCTCGCGTGCTGCACATCCTCGTGAAGGTCGACCCGGCCGCAACTCCCGAGGTCGATGCCGCCGCGCGCGCAAAGGCCCAGGGCCTCGTGCAGCAGCTTCGCGCTGGAGCCGACTTCGCCACGCTGGCCCGTCAGAACTCGGACGACCCGTCGTCCTCCGGCAACGGCGGCGAGATGGGCTTCGTCGAGCGGGGCCAGACGGTCGAGCCGTTCGAGAAGGCAATCTTCTCGATCACGGCGAACACCATCAGCGATCCGATCCGCACGCCCGAGTACGGCTACCACATCGTGAAGGTGGTCGAGCGGCGTCCGGCCGGCTACCGGCCGTTCGAGGAAGTGAAGGGGCAGCTCGCGTCTCAGCTGGCCGACCAGAAGGCGAACGACCAGGCGCGCGAAGCGATCAGCCGCGTCTCGGCGCAGGTCCGCGAGAACAAGCCGAAGAGCGTCGACGCCTTCGTCGCTCTCGCGAATGCCACCGTCAGCTCCAACGACACCGGCTTCTTCCAGAAGAGCGAGCCGATCCCGGGCATCGGGAGCAACCCGACGTTGTCGCAGTGGATCTTCGCAGCCAAACAGGGCGACATTGGAGAAGTCACCGGGACGTCGCGCGGCATCATCATCCCTTACGTCGCGGGCGTCCGGCCTGCGGGGGTGACGCCACTGGCGGAGATCCGCGCCAGGGTCGAGCAGGATGCGCG
>JBAQWH010000321.1:0-10265 GCA_049298815.1 Thermoanaerobaculia bacterium
GCGATCGATCGCTCGAACGAGAACGTCAGCTATCTGTACGAGCCGCTCCATCCGGCGATCCTGCGGCTGGTCAAGATGGTGATCGATGCGGGCAAGCGGGCCGGAATCCCGGTCTCGATGTGCGGCGAGATGGCCTCCGATCCGATGTACGCGATCGTCCTGCTCGGCCTTGGGCTCGAGATCTTCTCGATGAACCCCTCGTCGATCCCGGTCGTGAAGAACGTGATCCGCTCGGTCCGCTACCGCGACTGCCGCCGCATCGCCGAGCTCGCGCTCAACAAGAAGACGGTACAGGAGATCGAGGAGTTCGTGATCGAGAGCGTCGCCATGCGCTTCCCCGATGGTCTCGGCACCAAGCTGATGTAGCGGCTGCGGCCGGCTCCCGTCGGTCCGGCGCCCCAGCAGCCGAGCCCGCTCACCTCGAAATGACCCCGCGGTCGCTCGCGTTTGCGCTGCCGGTTACCATCTGAACGACATGAGACGCCCGACCCTCCTCCTTGCGGTCCTCGCGGCCGGCTTCACGCTCGCGGCCCTGGCCGCCGATGACAAGCCGCCGGCGAAGAAGAGCCGCAGGCCGAAGAGCAGGTCCCGAGTGATCACGAACGAGGACGTGAAGAAGTCGAAGGGCAAAGTGATCGAGCTCCCGGCGACCGCCGAGGCACCGCAGCAACCCGTGGCGACCCTGTCCGAGCGTCACACGGCCCTCCGCATCGCGCGAAGCGCGGCGGAAGAGCGCGTGCGAGCCGGCGAAGCGGAGGTCGCTGCGATCGAGAAGGAGCTCACGCGTCTCGAGCGAAGCTACTTCGAAGAGGACGAGCTCGACGTTCGCGACGGGGTGATCGCGCGACAGTTCGAGGCGGCTCGTGAAAAGGCGACTGCCGCCGCCGCGGAGCTCGAGGCCGCGCGCAAGGCGCTCGCAGAGCTGCCCGAAAAACCATAGACGGAACGACCCACCAACTGAATGGACAAGACCTTCTTCATCGAGACCTGGGGCTGCCAGATGAACGACCTCGACACCCAGCGGCTGTCGGGGGGGCTGAAATTGCGTGGGTTCAGGCGGGTGGAGGACGAGACCGAAGCGGATCTCATCCTGCTCAATACCTGCTCGATCCGCGAGAAGTCGGAGCACAAAGTCTTCTCGCGACTTGGATCGCTGCGCGAGCTGAAGAAGACGAAGGACCTCAAGATCGGCGTCTGCGGCTGTGTCGCACAGCAGGAAGGGGAGCAGATCCTCGACCGCGCGCCGTGGGTCGATTTCGTGATGGGTCCCGGCAACGTCGGTCACCTGGACGAGGTGCTCGAGAACGGCCGCAGACTCGCGCTCGATTTTCCCGAAGACCGAAAGTACGACTATCACGCCATCGACCGGACCTCGCCGACGAAGGCGTGGGTCACGATCATCGAAGGCTGCGACCACAATTGCACCTTCTGCATCGTGCCGACGACGCGGGGCCGCGAGGTGTCGCGTCCCTTCGACGACGTCCTTCACGAAGTCGACGAAGCGGTGGCCTCCGGCCGCGTCGAAATCGAGCTGCTCGGGCAGACCGTCAACGCCTACCGCTGCCCGGAAAGCGGCCGCGGATTCGCCGAGCTCCTCTCCGCGGTCGCGGAGCGCGAGGGCGTCGTCCGCCTCCGCTTCATGACGTCGCATCCGGCCGAGGTTGACGACGCGATGATCGAGGCGATGCGCGACCACGGGAACATCTCGCGCTATCTCCACCTGCCGGTCCAGTCGGGCTCCTCGGCGGTCCTGCGGCGGATGAAGCGGCTCTACACACGGGAGAAGTACCTCGAAACGATCGGGAAGCTGCGAGCAGCGATCCCGGAGATCCACTTCTCGACCGACTTCATCGTCGGCTTTCCCGGAGAGACCGAAGAAGACTTCCAGCAGACGCTCTCGCTCCTCGAGGAGATCCGGTTCGGGTCGCTGTTCGCGTTCAAGTACTCGCCGAGGCCGGGAACTCCTTCACTCAAGCTCGGCGCACCGGTCGACGACGCCATCGCCTCCGAGCGCCTCCAGCGCCTCTTCGACCTTCACGAGACGATGAAACGTGAGCGGCTCGAGTCGTACTGCGGCCGGGTCGTGCCGGTGCTGTACGAGGGGCCGAGCAAGCACGATGCGGCGATGATGTCCGGCAGAACGGACGACAACTTCGTCGTGAACTTCCGCGGCAATTCTTCGGCAACACCGGGGAGTATGCTGGATGTGCGCATCGACTCGGCGCAGCACCACACACTGAGAGGGGAGGCCGTCGCATGAATGATCTCGTCGCAATGTCGATCAAGGGACTGATGCTCGACCCAGTGTCGAACTCCCCGATCGTGGTTCTCAAGGACGACGAAGAGAAGTTCTTCCTCCCGATCTGGGTGGGGATCTTCGAAGCGAACGCGATTGCCCTTCAGCTCGAGAGCATCACCACGCCCCGGCCGATGACCCACGACCTCCTCCGGAACCTGATCACGGAGCTGAATGCCACCGTCAGCAGCATCATCATCAACGACCTGCGGGACAGCACGTTCTTCGCCCAGATCAGACTGGTTACCGGAGGCCGTACCCTCGAGATCGACGCGAGGCCGAGCGACGCGATCGCCCTGGCCCTCCGCGCGGAAGCGCCGATCTTCGTCACCCAGTCCGTCCTCCAGCAGGCGCAGACGATCGCCCCGGACGGGACGGAGCCGGACGAGGAAAAGCTCAAGAAGTGGTTCGAGAACCTGACTCCTGACGACCTCGGCAAGTACAAGATGTGAAGAGTGAAGGGTGAAGAGTGAAGAGTGAAACCTGTGGAGGCCCTTTCACTCTTCGCTCTTCACTCTTCACTCTTCCGTTAGAATCCGCTCCGGCCAAATGATCATCACGGTTGCCAATCAGAAGGGCGGGGTGGGGAAGACCACGACCGCCATCAACTTAGCCGCAGCGGTCGCCACCCGGGGGAAGACGCTCCTCATCGACCTCGATCCTCAGGCGAACTCGACGATGTCGTACGTCGATGCCAGGACGGTGACTAGGTCGATGTACGACGTGCTCGTGAGCGAGGAGCTCGATTTTCCCGACGTCATCATCCCGACCCCGGTGCCGAACCTCTCGCTGGCGCCTTCACGAATCGCCCTCGCGAAGCTGGAGTCGAAGCTGATCGGCGACCTGGACGGGCCGTTCCGACTCAAGGACCGCCTCAAAGAGACGATCAACGAGTACGAGTACATCTTCATCGACACCCCGCCGACCCTGGGGATGATCACCGTCAACGCGCTCGTCGCCTCGACGCACGTGCTCGTCCCGATCCAGTCGTCGTACTTCGCGCTGGAGGGGACCGACGACCTTCTCGAAACGATCGAGAAGATCAAGGCCCGGCCGAACCCCAACCTCCAACTCCTCGGCGTCGTGATCACCATGCACGACCGCCGGACCACGCTCGCGAAGGACATCCACGAGCAGATCGGGCACGTCTTCGGCGATCGTCTGTTCAACACCGTCATCACGAAGTCGATCCGACTCGAGGAGAGCCCTGCGTACAAGGAGTCGATCTTCACCTTCGCGCCGCGCTCGAGCGGAGCGATGGAGTACTACTCGCTGTCGGAAGAAATGCTCTCTCGGGTATCGTAGGCGGACGGTGAAATTGAAACTCGTTCGGGGAGAAGGGGACAAACGATCGATGGCGAAACGGGGACTCCCTGAGCGCGCGGTAATGCGTCATGACTCGCATTACGTCGACGAGCTCACCAAACGTTCAGGAAGGCACATCGGGACGATGCTGCCGCTGATGTTCGTCGAGCCGAACGCCGACCAGCCGCGCACCCAGCTCGGCGACATCGAAGAGCTGGCGGCTTCCGTCCGCGAGAAGGGCGTCCTTGAGCCAATCCTCGTCAGACAGGTCGGTCCCAACCGCTACCAGATCATTTCCGGCGAACGGCGGTACCGCGCCGCGACCCTGGCCGGCCTCGACGAGATTCCTGCCATCGAGCTCGACGTCGACGACCGCGAGCAGGTCGAGATCGCCCTGATCGAGAACATCCAGCGAAAGGACCTGACCGCTTTCGAAGAGGCGGAGGGGCTCCTCATCCTGCAGGAGAGGTTCGACTACACCCACGAGAAGATCTCGCAGGTCATCGGCAAGTCGCGGACGACCGTGACCGAAACGCTCCTGATCAACGAAATCCCGCAGCCGGTCCGGGCGATGTGCCGGGAGGCCGGGATCACGAACAAGTCGATCCTCGTGCAGGTGGCTCGGGCAGGCTCCCAGGAGGAGATGGCCGAGGTCGTGCGCGCGTACGCGGCGGGCGAGCTCAACCGGGCCAGCCTCAGGCGTCAGACCGCGAAGGCGGAGCCGAAGAAAGCCGGCCGGCCAAAGAACTTCGTCTTCCAGATGAAGGACAAGTCTCTGCCGTTCTCGCTGAACCTCGCGTTCAAGAAGCCGAACGTCGAGAAGACCGAGGTGATCGAAGCGGTGCGCG
This sequence comes from Thermoanaerobaculia bacterium, assembly GCA_049298815.1. Classification (GTDB taxonomy): domain Bacteria; phylum Acidobacteriota; class Thermoanaerobaculia; order Gp7-AA8; family Gp7-AA8; genus JBAQWH01. Next base: position 4,450 of record JBAQWH010000321.1, read on the forward strand.
AGCTGCTCAGGCGGCTGGAGTCGGACGCCGATTGATTCGGTGATCAGCGATCGGTAGGTAGAACGGCGGCGCCTTCGGGCGCCGCTTTCGTTTTGGACGGCGGGCGTCCCGCCCGCGGCACTCGGGCGTCTCGCCCGAGTGCGGAGAGGGGATCCTTTTCCCTGCCGGGCGAGACGCCCGGCAGGCGCGGCCGAGACGGCCGCCGTCCAACACCAACTGTGTATTTAACATAATCTATCTTATGGGACGCTGCGGAAACCGAAGGATCGAGAGCCTTGGAGCCACCTTCGCGACCAATCCCGCCCTCAGGCATGCGACGAGCACCCGGGCCGTTACAATCCCCACCGACGATGAAGATCCTGAGCCGCTACATCCTCCGTGAGATGGTCGGCCCGACAGCGCTCGGGTTTCTCTTCTACACGTCGATCATCCTGATGCAGACCCTCTTCAGCATGGCGGGGCTGATCATCAAGCGGTCGCTGGCGATCGAGGACGTCGGGCGCCTCCTGCTCTACTCGATCCCGAACATCGTCGTCATGACGCTCCCGATGTCGCTCCTGTTCGGGATTCTCATCGCAGTCGGCCGGCTTTCGGCCGACTCCGAGATCATCGCGCTTCGCGCCCTCGGGATCTCCACCCGGCAGATCTACCGGCCGGTCTTCCTGTTCAGCTTCCTGATGTTCGTGCTCAACCTCTACCTGATGAACTTCCTGGTGCCGAGGGGCAACACGCACTTCAAGAGCCTCGAGGCCGAACTGGTCACCTCGGCGGTCGAGAACGAGGTCAAGCCGCGCGTTTTCCACGACGAGTTCGAGAACCTCGTGATTTACATCGAGGACGTCGACCAGGCCACCGGTCAATGGAAAGGCGTCTTCGTGGCCGACAACCGCTCTGAGCTCGCCGACCCGGCCACGCCGACGCCGCAGGCGATCGTCGACCGATCCGCCGAGGGGCGCGAAAACGACGCCTCGGGATCCCTCGGCCGGTCTGAGGGCCAGCACGTGATCGTCGCGAAGGCCGGCAGCCTCGCGGTCGTGAAGCCGGGCAACGCCATCTGGATGAACCTCCAGGGGGCGCAGACCCACTTCTGGAGCCCCTCGCGCCCCGATCGTTACGACCTCAGCCGCACCCCGTCTCAAAGGATCCTCCTGCCCTCGAGCGGCGCCGAAATCAGTGCCGCGCGCCGCGAGCGCCACCTCAAGGAGTTGAGCCTGCGTGAGCTCATCGACCGCCAGCGCGAACTGCGAGGAAGCGTCGAGGAACGGGTCGCCTACAACCGGGCGAAGCTCGAGATCCACAAGAAATTCGCGATCCCGTTTGCCTGCATCGCGTTCGGTGTGCTCGGGTTACCGCTCGGCATCACCAACCGGCGCGGCGGCAAAAGCTCAGGTTTCTCTTTAAGTATTGCGATCATCCTGTTCTATTACGTGCTGCTCAACAACGGCGAGCAGCTGGCCGCCGCAGGCCGAATCCCCGCATTCCTCGCGATGTGGACACCGAACATCGTGCTGCTCGGAATCGGGCTCTACCTCCTCGCCCGTGCCAACCGCGACATCGGCGCGCAGAAGCAGGGCGGTCGGTTCGCCCGCCTCCTGGCGCGCTTCCAGAGCCAGCCCTCGAGGGACCAGGTCGATGCTGCCGGCGAGGCGCCGTCGCTCCTCAGCCGCCTCGACATCACCTTCCCGAACATCCTGGACCGCTACATCCTGAGGGAGTTCCTCAAGGTCCTCCTGCTGGTCCTCGTCTCGGTGATGGCGCTGTTCATCATCGTCGACTACACCGAGATCGCCCGGGACGCGCAGGCGAACAACATCGGGTTCGGCACCATCCTTCACTACTACCGGTTCCAGGTGTTTCAGGTGCTGAACTGGACCCTGCCGATCTCGGTGCTCGTCGCGACCCTGGTCACGTTCGGGATGCTGGCAAAGAACAACGAGGTGACGGCGATCAAGTCAGGGGGCGTCTCCCTCTACCGGGTCGCGGTCCCGGTCATCGTCGTCGCCGTGGCGATCGCGGTGGTGTCGTACTTCGTCCTCGACTTCATCCTCCCGTATTCGAACCAGAGGGTCGCCGAGCTGAAGGGAAAGATCGAGGGACGCGCCCCGGTCACGGCCGCGGCCCAGCAGAAGCTCTGGTTCCACGGCAAGGGCCGCTACATCATCAACTTCCTCTCGTACGACCGGAGCGAGCAGCAGCTCTCCCAGGTCCAGGTTTTCGAGTTCCACCCGGACGAGTTCCGCCTCACCCGCCGCGTGTTCGCCCGGACCGCAACCTGGAACGGCAAAGCGTGGTCGTTCGAGGACGGCTGGATGAAGTCGTTCCGGGACGACGCGAGCTCGACCTTCTCCCCGATCACCCGGCCGCTCGAGCTGCACTACTCGGAAACGCCCGAGGACTTCGAGACTGAGGTGAAAACGCCCGACCAGATGACCTACGCGCAGCTGCGCAAGTACATCGGAGTCGTCAGCAAGTCCGGGTACTCGGTCAACGAGCTGGCGGTGAAGCTCTACGCCAAGACGTCGTGGCCGGTGATCAGCGTCGTGATGGCGCTGATCGCGCTGCCGTTCGCGTTCAGGATGGGCAAGCGCGGGACCCTCTACGGGATCGGCATCGCGCTGGTCCTCGGCATCGTCTACTGGATGATCTTCGCCATCTTCACGAAGTTCGGCGAAGTCGGAAACCTGCCGCCGCTGCTGGCAGCCTGGGCCGCGAACATCCTGTTTGCGATCGCAGCGGTGTACGGGTTCCTTCACGTGGAGACGTGAGAAGAGTGAAGGGTGAAGAGTGAAGAGTGAAAAAAAGCCCCGCTGACGCGGGGCTTTTTCGAGAACCGTGAAGGGTGGTCTTTCACTCTTCGCTCTTCACTCTTCTTCAGATTGCCTCGACGATCTCCGGAGCGAGGCCCTTCCACTTGCGGAGGTACTCGCGGCGGTCGGTGTTGTACTTCTGAACCAGGGCGTTGTACTCGTCGAGCCTCCCCTGCCGCTCGTACATCTTCTTCGGCTGCAGGTAGTCGAGGTCGTCGATGCCCGGGACCCCGGTCGCGACGAGGTAGCCGAAGTCCGGATCCTTCTCCCACCGGATCGTTCCCTCGGCGATCGCCTTCACCACCGCCGACGAGTGCTGGATCTTGACCTTCTTGGAGCCCTCAGCCTTCCCGTCGCCACCGATTGCACCGGTGTTCATGAGGTAGACGTCCATCGGGCTGTCCTTCATGAGTTCGAGCATCCGGTTGCCCTGATAGGCGTGGAGCAGCGGGAAGAAGGGGTTGGTCCCCGGCACGCGGAGCGACTTGCCGGCTTCCGATGCCCCGCCGGCGCTGGTGCCCTTCGTCTCGCCGAGCATGAAGTAGGCGGCGGCGAGCGGACCCTCGAGCTTGGCGACCGCCGGGATGATGTTCTCGTTGCGGTTGAGGATCAGGAGGAAGTCGACCTTCTGGACTTCGCGGGCGTCCGCGGCACCGGCGATGTCTTCCATCCGGATGACGGCGCGGCCGTTCTGCGTGTAGCTCGTGTCGAAGTAGTCGACCTTTCCCTGGTCGTTCTGGGAGACGTTCTCGAGATAGGCGTGCTCGGAGGCGCAGGCGTAGTAGATCGTCGGCTCGTCGTTCGGGTTGAGCCCGAACGTCTTCGCGAAGCAGCCATTCTCGGTCGCGTAGATCTTCCCGCCGGGCATGAGGGCGCAGAAGTCGTCCTGCACCGGTGACGAGTCGTTCTGCTTGGTGAAGGTCGTGGTCGTCTTGCCGGTCCCGGAGAGACCGACGATCAGGCCGACCTTCTTCCCATCGCCGACCGGGATCACTTTCGCACCGGCATGGAGCGCCAGACCGCCACGCTCGTACACCAGCTTGTTCCACATCCTGAGCCCGCCCTTCTTCGACTCACCGAAGTAGTCGGAGTGGAACACGCGCGTGATGTAGTTCTCGAGGTCGACCGCGATCAGGCGGTCTTCCGGGTACCCTTCCGCCCGCAGATTCGGCGTGTAGATCACCGTCACCGCCGGCTCGAACCCCTCGAGCTCTTCGGCCGTGGCCGGGTAGTACAGGATGTGCTGCATCGCAGCGATGTTGGCGTTGGCCTTCTCGATGACGAGACGTCCCGGAACGCGGAACTGCGGGTCGTTGCCGATGTAGCCTTCGATCACGAGCATGTCCTGCGAGCGGATGTACTCGTCCTGGATCGCTGCAATCCGCGCATACTCGGCGCGTGAGATCGTCTGATCCGAGTGCTGCTCGGGGTGGTCGGTCGCGACGAACGTCGACAGTTTCGAGCGCGAAACGACGCGGGTCGCGACGTTGAGGTTACCGAACTCGGTCGGCTGCGCGTTCGGCATCTGTCCGGCGTATTCTCGAAGCTGCGCGGGCGTGGGGTTCCAGACCACCGACTTCGGTTTCACCGGCAGCGTTTTCGGAGCGGCGGGAGACATCCCGCCCGGTGGAAGGAACGCAGCGGCTTCGGTAACAGGCGACAAATCGCTCATGAAAGGTCCTCTCCGGTCATTCGAATGACATCGCGCCTCCAGCAGAGCTCGAGCCGAAAATCAGCTTTCGCCTACGAACCACGGAAGCCAGGGCACGACAGGTGTTCGAGGGGGGCGATTCTACACGAGAGGGCATGCCGCACGCACAGGAGCAGGTGATGCGACGCACTACCCATCGTATTCTCCACCGGCTCGAACAGAGGGTCGACCGCCGTCTTGGCGGGAGGCTTCGCCGCCCGGGCGAGGTCATCATCACCCCCTACCGCGGTTTCGGCAGGAGTGGCGAGCTTCTGGTCCGAGGCCGGGTGTTGGCCGACAAACGGATCGCCCGGGTCGAGGGGGCAGAGCCGGTCTGGCGGAACCTGGCCAACACTTACCGGCGTTTTCAGAGCGACGAGGTGCCCGGAGCACGCGTCGTCGCCCGGTTTCGGACGTGCGTCACCGAGGGGACGAGCGACGAAGAGGGCCACTTTCTCCTGCGCATCCCGTGCGACGAGCCCCTCGGCGACGCCCTCTGGCATGAGGTCCGGCTCGAGCTCCCGGACACCGACCACGCGGGGCTGACGCATGTGGTCGTCCCCCCTGCTGGGGCGCAGTTCGGGATCATCAGCGACATCGACGACACGATCGTCGAGACGAACGCGACGAGCCTGGTGAAGATGGCGCGCGCCGTCTTCCTCAACAACGCCTCCATGCGGACGGCGTTCGAGGGGGTGTCGGAGCTCTACCGCGAATTGCACCGCGACGTGAACCCGATCTTCTACGTCTCGAGCAGCCCCTGGAACCTCTACGAACTCCTGCACGAGTTCATGGACCTGAAGGCGATCCCGCACGGGCCGATGTTTCTGCAGGACTGGGGGATCGACGCGACGAAGCTCTTCAAGACGTCGCACCTGACGCACAAGATGCTGCAGATCCGGACGCTGCTCGAGTACTACCCGCACCTTCCCTTCGTCCTGATCGGCGACAGTGGCCAGCACGACCCCGAGGTCTACCTCGACGTGATCCGCGCGTTTCCCGGCCGGGTCCGCGGCGTCTTCATCCGGGACGTGAGTGGCGACGTCCGCGACCATTCCGTCGCCCGGCTGGTCCATGAAGCGGGAGCCGCCGGCGTCGAGATGATCAGGGTCCCGGACTCCTCTGCGGCAATGGTGCACGCACGCCGGATGGGGCTGGTGCCGGATGGCAGAGACGCGGCTGAGCGTGGGAGATGAAGCGAGCCGCGTCCCTGAGAGCGCGCTGCGGTCTTCGGCGGCGAGGTCAGTGCGCCGCGGCGAAGCCAGTGCGCCGCGGCGAAGCCAGTATGCCGCGGCGAAGCCAGTATGCCGCGGCGAAGC
>JBAQWH010000322.1:0-3083 GCA_049298815.1 Thermoanaerobaculia bacterium
GCCGGCACGCGCGCCGCGTGGCCGCTGATCACCACCGCGTCGTCGGGAACGTCTGCGAGCACCTCGCGCAGCGCCGCGAAGAATGCGGACGGCGCGCTCCCCGGATCGAGATAGGCGGAGTCCGCGCCGAAGTAGTCGTCGCCCACATGCAGGACGCGCGAGGTCTCGAACCAGACGACGAGGTCGCCCGGCGTGTGCGCCGGCACTGCGATGACGTGGACGGTCTCGCCGTTGAACGGGATCGACAGCCGGCGGTCCGTGAGGACCTTCGCCCGTCCGGCTGGCGGGATCGGCGGAACGCCGAACGGCTTCGTGTAGTCGCTGCCGGCCTTCATCTCCTCGAGCGCGGCGGGGTGCGCGACGATCAGTGCACCGCCTGCGTAGTCGTGGTTCGCGCCGACGTGATCGTAGTGGCCGTGCGTGTTGACGAGGTACCGGACGCGCGGAGCTGGCTGCTTCGTCGCGAGGCCGCGAACGACCGCGCGCGCTGTGCCGGGATAGCCGCTGTCGACGAGCAGCACGCCGTCCTCCCCGATCGAGGCGGCGAGCGTGCAGCCCGCGCCGCGGATCTCGTAGACGCTCCCGCCCGCCGGCAGCATCTCGACCTCCAGCTCGTCGAACAGCGTCCTGACCTTCGCGTACCCGGGCGTCCCGCGCAGCTTCGCGAACGCGGGATCGTGTTCCGCGAAGGCGATCATCTGCCCCTCGTCGCCGCTCCACATGCCGGTCAATGTTGCGAGCGCCTCGGCGTTCTTTCCGCTGAGCGCGAGGGCGCGCGCGAGGTGGTACTGGAAGAACGATCCCTTCGTCGCTTCGCGGTCCAGCGCGACGGCGGTCTGCAGGTGCTCGAGGTACGCCGCGGTGTTTTTCTCCTCCGCGGCCTTCTCCGCGAGGGCGAACTCCGACCGGGCGGTTTTCGGTGGCTCTGCCGATGCGACGGTGGCGAGAAGGACGGCGATCAGCGCGATCTTCATGGCGGAGCGGATTGTAGTGGCGTGACGTTTCCCACCGGCGCTCCGTAATCTCGTCGGTATTGTCTGTACACCCGGAGGAGCCATGCGCCACGTCGTCCGCTTCGCTGCCACCCTCGTTCTTGCGTTGACCTCCGCCGGCGCCTTCGCGGCCGGCCCGACCATCGACGTGACGACCGTCGCCGACGACGGCCCGGGCTCCTATCGTGACGCGATCCGGAAGATCAACGAACTGTGGAACCGCGGATGTACCTACGCGGACCCCTGCACGCTCCGGTTCGCCATCCCCGGTCCGGTTCCGCCCACCGGATGGTTCACGATTGCTCCGAAGTCGCCGTTGCCGAGCTTTCAGGACACGTGGCACTTCACGATCGACGGCGCGCACCAGACCGCGCTCACCGGCGATACGAATCCACTCGGCCCGGAGGTCGAGCTCGACGGGACCGACGCCGGATTCTCCAGCGGCATCCGGATGAGTCGTGTCGGCCAGGTGAAGGTGACCGGCCTCGCCGTGAACCGGTTCGCGGCGCACGGGATCTCGCTCCTCGACTCGGGCGGCATCACGCTCGGCGCGGACGCTTACGGGCGGGAATCGACGGATGCTCTCTTCGTCGGAGTCGATCCGACCGGCAGGATCGCGCGCCCGAACGGCATGGACGGCGTCGCCGCTGTCCGGACGTCGAACCTCCAGCTCCACAGGAACGTGATTGCGGGCAACCGATCGAACGGAGTCTTCGTCAGGAGGGGCCGCGGTTTCGAGGCACGAAGCAACTTCATCGGAACGGGGCGTGACCGCAGGCCGATCCCGAACGGCGCGAACGGACTCCACTTCGACACCGAAGATGCCCAGGTCCTCTGGAACGTCATCGCGCACAACCGGCACTTCGGCGTCGTCACCGAGGACCCCGGCGGCCGGATCACGATCCGGGAGAACGAGATCTACGACAGCGGGCTGCTGAACATCGGAGTCGGTTACGACTGGATCGACGAGTCCGACCCTCTCGACATGGACCTCGGGCCAAACGGGCGGATGAACGCGCCGGTCCTCACGAGCGCGGCGAGCACCGGCTCCACCGAGAGCTGGCGCTTCAGCTTCAGCGGCTTCATCCGGTCGAAGGCGGATGCCGAGATCACCATCGAAATCTTCGCCGCACCGACGCTGAACCCGCTCGGCCAGGCGAACGCGCAGACCGTCATCGCGCGAGGGACCGTCAAGACGGACGCGAACGGCAAGGCGGACTTCAGCATCCCCTTCCCGTGGCAGAGCGATGTGTCGACCTACTTCGAGGTCAATCCCTCGAGTCGGTTCAGCACCATCGCGACGGGATGGGCCGCGGCGACTGCGACGACCTGGGAAGGGACGTCGGAGCTGAGCGCACCGGTGCCGATTCAGCCCCAGGGCTCGATCGAAGTGACGACGCTGCACGACTCCGGGCCGGCATCGCTGCGCGACGCGATCGAGATGGCGAACGCAGGTGATTGTTCGGCCTCGATCCCGTGCTGGATCACCTTCCGCATCCCTGCTGCCGACCTCACGGACGGCGTCGCATTCTTCACTCCGCAGTCATCCCTGCCGGCGATCACCACCGACCATGTGCATCTCGACGGCGGGTCGCAGACCTGGTCCGTCGGCGACACGAACCTGGCTGGTCCGGAGGTCGAGATCCGCGGCTCGGGGATCGGGGCAGGGCTGACGATCGGAACGGCCGAGCGGAAACTCGCACACGCCGACGTGAACGATCTCGCAGTCACCGGCTTCGGCGGGATCGGAATCGACGTCCAGACCAGCGAGGAGACGGCGATGGGGAGAGGCCACGAGGTGCGCCTCGACGGACTCTACGTGGGGATCGAGGCGACGGGCGGTGTCCGCGGGAACGGTGGCGACGGAATCCGCATCCGCGGCGCGCGTGCCCCCAGCCTCTACTCCGAGTCGATGCTCGCCAATTCGTCGATCGGCGGCAACGGCGGCAACGGGCTTCGCATCGCGGCGGACGGTACCTGGGTTCGCAGGCTTCGCGTCGGAGTGACCCCCGGCGGAGGCGCTGCTCCCAACGCCGGCGCCGGGATCCTCGTCGACGGCGCCGACGGTGTCGGGATCGAGCAGTCGACCGT
>JBAQWH010000323.1:0-2334 GCA_049298815.1 Thermoanaerobaculia bacterium
GGCGGGTCGTTCGCGCGGAGAAAGGCGAGCACCCGCTGCGCGTTCTCGTCTCCGGCGCTCTCCTCGCTGCGCCGCACGGCCGAGACGACGTCGCGCATCCCCTCCTCGATCTCGAGGACATCGCCGAAGCCGTAGCCGCCTTCCTGGAGGAGATCACGACGGTCGACGAGCGCGAAGATCAGCTCGCGGACGAGGAACAGGTAGCCGGAGTGTGCGAAGAGCAGTTCCCACTCGCGTACCACCGAGTCGGTCGGGGAGGTCCGCGTCTCGAGGTCGACCCACTGGTCGTAGAGCTGGGAGTAGAGGAGCGAGCGCTCGAAGCCCTCGACGATCTTGAACTGCGGGTCGAGGCCTGCCTCGATCGGGAACGAGCGCAGCAACGACTGGCAGAACGAGTGGATGGTCTGGGATCGCAGCGCGTCGATGCGCGGAAGGTGACGGCTCAGCGCGAGCCGCGCCCGTTCGCGGCAGGAGTCGTCGATCGCGACGATCGGGCTCGCCGACTTCGGAGGCCACACCGGCCTCTCGTCGTCGATCGATGCGTGGAGATGCTCGAGACCGGCGCGGATCCGGTCGGCGATCTCTCCCGCGGCCTTCTCGGTGAAGGTCATCAGCACGATGCGCTCGGGTGCGAGGGCTGGGTCCTCGAGCATGAGGCGGATGACTTCGCCCGCAATCGTCGTGGTCTTGCCGGTGCCGGCGCCCGCCTCGATGACGAGGTTCTGCCGTTTCGGCGCTTCGCCCGTCGGGGTGAACGTGAACGACTGCTGCATCGCCGTCATCGCGCGTCGCCTCCGCCGAGGAGCGTCAGCGGGTCACCGTGACGGAGTACGGCGTACCGTTCATCGGAATCGTGGCGGGTGCGGCACGAGTGCCGGACCGCGCAGTACTTGCACGAGTTGAAGTCCTTCTCCTGCGGGAACGCGGGGAAGTTGCCGGCGAGGATCGCGCGGGCGAAGGTCTCGAGCGTCCGGAGGACCAGGTCGCGTTTCTCGGCGAGCTCGAAGGCGAACTTCGCGTCGTTCGACCCCTCGACGACGAGCGGCTTGATCGCTGCGCTCACCTTCGACGGGTCGACCGAGAAGAACTCGGCGACCGCCATGGCGTAGAGAGCCAGCTGCAGCCGCACGCCGCGGTCGATCTTCGCCGCGAGGTTCACGTGCTGGAGGGCCTTGCCCGACTTGTAGTCGACGATGCGGAACCGGTCGTGATCGGTGTCGATCCGGTCGACCGTCCCCTCGACGCGGAGCGTGACGTCACCGGCATTCACGACGTACGGCTCCTCGTGGTCCGCGGGGACGCGGTGCTTGCGTCCGAAGCGGTATTCGAAATGCCGGGGCATGAGTCCCTGTGCGACGAGGTCGGCAAGGTCGTGGGCGACGAAGTCGCGCAGCAGCCGGCGCGTGGCGCGACGCTCGATCCCGCGCACGGTGGAATTGAAGGCCGGCGACTCGGCCTCGTGCTCGTCGAACGCTTCGTCGATCACCGCTTCCAGACGCTGGACGAGGCTGTCCGGCAGCCGGGGGAGGAGTGCAGCCGCCGTGGCGACGTCCTCCTTCGAAAGCTCGCGATAGAAACGCTCGAGGATCCCGTGGTCGAGCGTTCCCTTCTCGCGGGGGTTGATCTGCAGCTCGCGATCGGGCGCGTCGAGATCCTCGACAGCGAGGATGTGCTTGAGCAGGAACTTCTGCGGGCACTCGCCGAAGTCCTCGAGCTGCGTCGGTGAGACCGATTCGAGGCGGGCCGCGATCTGTTCGCGGATCGTCGTGATCCGGCCGTCGAATACGCCGCCGGAGCCTGCCATCGTGAGCAGCTGGAGCGATCTCCGGAGCCTGTCGAGGCCGGCCGTCTCGCGTACGGGCTTCGGCAGCGGCTCGACGGCCCCGGACTCCGCGAGCCTGCGAACGTACCTCGAGGGACGGAGCGGCTTGCCGAAACCGTCGGTCGACGCCCAGGTGAAGTGGAGCGTGCTCGAAGTCCCGTCGATCAGAAGCTGATTCAGCAGGTCCTCTTCCGCGACGCCGTCGCCGATCTCTCGGAGCCCGAGAAGGCGGCGGTCGGAGTCGGGGAGGAGCGGGTCTTCGACGCGACGCTGCGGGAAGACCTCGTCCTGCATGCGGACCGCGAACAGGTGGGCGAAGGAACGTCCGCGGAATCGCATCACGTCGCCGGCCCAGACGAGCGGCCCGGGGTTCGCGGCCGGAACTTCGAGAACCGCATGCTGCAGCGCGTCGACGATGGAGGCGGGGTCGACGGCGCCGCCCCAGACGGCCGCGCGGGTCACGAGCGAGGCGAGCTCTTCGAGTTTTTCCGCCGCCGCGAGATCGAGATCCG
>JBAQWH010000324.1:0-5486 GCA_049298815.1 Thermoanaerobaculia bacterium
GCGCCGAACTTCGTGATCACGAAGTCGCGCTGCGGGATGCGCGGTGGAGTGATGCGCGCCAGGAGCGCCGGAAGCGAGGCCCATGGATCGCCCGGATCGACGACGAAAGGCGGCGGCGCGGTGTCACCCTGCCATCGTGACCAGGAGAGCCGCGGCGCGAGCATCAGCCCCGCGCCTGCCAGAAATCCGTTTCGTACCAGAGCCCGTCGGTCGATGGTCAGGCGTTCGTCGGAGCGAACGTCATTGCGGTTCATTCGTCTTCACCTCGACGCGAATTGGCGATGCGATTCGCTGCGTCCAATGATCGATGAGTTTGTCGAACGTGGATGGCTGAAGCCACCCGTCGGGCTGATCCCACGCCGAGCCGACCCAGTAGACGGCCGGCGGTTTCGCCACGACGAGTTGGTTCCCGTCGGCCTCGACGACGTCGACGATCGAGGACGGCATGACCACCAAGGCACAACCGAAGTTCCCCTGGTTGTCCTTCACGCGTTCCCAGTTGCGGACGATGCCCTTGTCCCGGTCGATGCGGAACTGCACGGACGCCACCTTTTTGATTCCGGCGGCGTACGTGAGCTCGCCGTCGGCGTCGTACCGGCTCTCGAACCGATTGAAGTTCTGCCCTGCGTCGAGCGTGATCCGCTTCGTCTCGGAGCGGATCCCCGGAGCGTCCCAGAGCGGGTAGTCCAATTCGAACACGAGCCGGATCGGCCCGTTCGCGAGGACGCGGGAGTTGCGGAAATTCTTCGACACGACCAGCTTCCCGTCGCGCCACAGACCGCTCCCTCCGCATCCGCGGCTCTTTCCCGCGGAGTAGAAGTCGGCCCCTTCGCCGGTGTCGCGGTGATAGTCGTCCACCATGTACCAGTCGTTGAGGACGAGACGCGACGTCCTCTTCAGCCAGACGTCGACGGTGCTCGAGGTGAGCGGCTCCTTCTTCCACGTCTCGAGTGCGGCGCCGTACATCCGGTGGGCAACGCGGTCGTTCTCCCAGGCGAAGTCGTCGAAGCGCTCGCGGTTGAAGCGGCCGTAGACGCGGAAGTCCTTCGTCTTGTAGACGCGCTTGTCGCCGGAACGGAGGTCGAACGTGCGCGTTCCATTCGAAGGCAAGTCCGTCTGGAAGATCAGGCTCTCGAACGCACCGTCACCGTCGAGATCGAGGGCCTGCACCAGCACTTCCTGCGTCGTGCCGGCGTGGTAGGCGTGGATTCGAGTCAGGTCGTCGCCGAGCGGCTCGAGCGACTTCGCCGCGAGCTCGATCGTTTCCGAGAGCCGCACGATCGCGAGATCGTTCGCGACGGTGACGCGAAGGGAGGGTTGAGACTGGGCGAAGATGCTGCCGGCGGCCATGAGGGCCGCCGGCAGGAACAGGAGGGGTTTCACACGATCCTCGCTAGAACGTCAGTTTGGCGCCGAGCTGAATGTCGCGCGGGTTGTTTCGTTCGGTGTTGACCTTGCCGAAGCTCGAGCTGGTCGGATCGAGGTTCGGATTCCACAGGACGGTGTAATCGAGGAAGTTGATCACTTCCGCTCGAATCTGCAGTCGCATGTCGGCCGGCAGGTCGAAGTTCTTGTACAGGCCGAAGTCGACGAGCTTGAGGTCGTCGCTGCGGACGTTCGAGAGGGTCGATGGGAACGTGCGCACGGTGTTGCCCTTGACGATCCGCTGGTCGGTGCGTCCGGTGCCGCCGGGGATGTAGAAGCCGGACGTGTCCCACGCGGTGCAGTCGAGTCCTGCGATCCCGGCACCGTCTGCACAGTCGCCGCCGATGTTCGACTTCAGGTCGTGCGGGTCGCGGGTCGGGTCGTAATAGACGTTGTTGGACCAGGTGAGCGGGAAGCCGCTCTGGTACTGCGCGGTCGCGCTGACAGTCCAGCCGCCGAGGAACGCGTCGACGACGCGGTTCCAGTTCTGTCCGTACCGCTCATCGCGGCCGAACGGCAGCTGATAGGTCGTACCGAGCGTCGCGCGATGCGGCCGGTCGTTCGGCGAGATGCGACTTTCGAGCACCGGATCAGCGGGGTTCAGGAAATTCAGCTTGTCGGTCGTGTGCGAGCGGGTGTAGCTCGCGGTGATCGAGTTCCCGCCCGAGAAGCGCTTCTCGATGCGGACTGAGCCCGCCTCGTACTTGTCGGAGCCGACGTACTCCTCGGTCACGATGCTGATGAACTGCGGGTACGGACGGAGCAGTTGCGAGCGGGAGATCGTCGAGCCATTCAGGCCGGTGCCGGGCAGCAGACCGGCGAACGGGTTCGAGACCGACGCGCTGAGGAACGACTCGTTCGTCGTGTCGCGCTGCGCCGAGGTCGACAGGTACTTGTATGGAATGCCGTTGATCTCGCGTCTGACCGGGAGGTTGCGGCCCTGCGAGTTCATGTAGAAGACCTCGACCGCCCACCCTCTGCCGAGATCGCGCTGCGCGCCGAGCTGGAAGCGGTCGTAGTACGGCACCTCGCGCTCGCCCGGGACGACCGTTCCGATGTTGAGGCCCATCGCAGTTCCGGCACCGAGCGAGGATCCAGTCGGTGGGAGCAGCGTGCCGCCCGGGATCGGGTTCGTCAGGTCGGTCAGGAAGGTTCTGCCGTTGTCCTCGGTGGTTACGATCGCGGTCGGCCGCGAGAAGCCGAGCTGGTTTCCGGCATCGAAGTAGTAGTCGTAGCTGAACATTCCGAAGCCGCCGCGGATGACGGTCCTCGGCGTGACGAGATACGAGAACGCGAGCCGCGGCATGACCTTGAACAGGTCGTCGTAGATCTTTCCGTCGGCGAATTCGAGCCCTCCTGCGACGCGGAAGCTCGCAGGGTCGATCTCGGCGATCGGCTTTGCGGTGTAGTTCGCGACCGCAGTCGCTCCGATCGGACTGGTGAGCGTGGGGTTGAAGCCGGCGATGTTGCGGTTCTTCGATTCCTTCAGCCCCTCATTGAGCTCGAACCGGATGCCGGCGTTGATCGTCAGCTTCGAATTGATCGACCAGTCGTCCTGCGCAAACAGCGTGTGGGAGTTCTGGGTGTAGTCGGCGTCGGCTGCGATCTCGAACTGGCTCGAGGTGCTGCCGGGACTCGCGACGGTGTTCGTTCCCGTCGTCGGGAGGCCGAGGAGGAACTGCGCCCACGACTGCGCGAGGACATTCTGCGCCGCGGAGTTATTGAGGCGCGTGTAGGCGCCGCTGAAGTGATAGCGGCCGGCGCCATAGCTGGCGCTGTCGATCTGCCAGCTCTGCGAACGGAGCTCGTAACCGGCCTTGACCGAGTGCTCTCCAAAGACCCAGCTCGCCGTCGGCGTCAGGGAGAGGTTCTCGAACGGCCGGTCGAAGCCCATGCCGAAGTCGGAGCGCTGCGCGCCGAGGGTCGCGATGCGCGAGTTCGCGTTCGTGGTGCTGAAACCGCCGAACGTGATGAGCGGGAGATAGTTGTAGCCCTCCATCAGCTTCACCGCGGTCGGGGAGAAGCCGAGGCTCGCCGGGTCGATGCTGCCGCCGGCTTCGCGCCATTCGCCGAACTCCGACCAACCGGCGACGACGTCGACCATCATCGAGGAGCCGAGCATCGTCGTGTAACCGGCGGTGACGCCGGTGTTGCTGCGATAGTCGTAGCCCTGCGTGACCAGGAAGTCGTTGATCGCCCCTTCGCCGGTGGCGTTCGGTGCGCCCTTCGCCCAGTTGTATCGGTCTTCCTGGCGCTTGTTCCAGTAGCCGTTCACGAACAGGCGGTTCGCGCCGTTGAAATTGTGATCGCCGCGGAGGAGATACGACTTGTAGTCGTACGGCCGTGCTTGGGTCGTGAAGTAGTTGTTCTCGAGTGCTCCCGGCACGTTCGGCTCGGGGTAGTAGGAGGCGTACGCCTTGGCGACCGGGTTGATGCGGTTCGACGGGATGATGTTCCCGGCGAAGGCCGTGCGGGTGTTGTTGCTGCCGGTGGCGGTCGCCGGATCGTAGATCTTGTCGGTCCATTCGGAGAGGTCACCCTGCCGCATCTTCATCGTCGGCACGGTGTAGTAGCCCGCCTCCGGCTGGACGTCCAGAAGGTCCTCGTACGCGAACATGAAGAAGGTCCGGTCGCGGATGATCGGGCCGGAGAACGTCGCCGTGTAGCGATCGTAGGCACGGGCCGGCTTCTCGGCGCCGGCGCGCTCGACGAAGAGCGGAACCGCCGAGCGGCTGTCGTCGCGGTTGAAGTAGGAGATGGTGCCGCGCCAATCGTTGGTGCCGCTGCGAAGAGCGAGGTTCACCGACGCACCGGCGGTGTGTCCGGCCTGCGCGTCGAACGCGTTCGTCTGGACGCGGAACTGCGCGATCGCGTCGGAGGGAGGCGAGTAGCCGACCACGCCCGAGTTGTTGCCGGGGCTCGTGTTGTTCGGCGACACGCGGTTCGGGGCGCCATCGAGCGTGAAGTCGTTGCCCCCCTGCGCTCCGTTCGCGATGATGCCACCGAGGTTGCCGTTGTCCATCGGCCGCGAGAAGTGCAGGTCCGACGAATCGGCCACGCCGGGAGCGAGACGCGTCAGCATGTACGCGGTGCCGTCGCCGAGTGGCAGCTCCTCGATCATCACCGTGTCGATGACCGCGCCGGTGACGCCGGTCTTCGTGTCGATGATCGGCGCGCTCGCCGTGACGACGATCGTCTCGGAGACGCCGCCAGGCTCCATCTGGAAGTCGATCGGGATCGCGTCGCCGACGCGCACCTCCACCGCCTTCCGCTGCATCGTCCGGAGACCTTCCAGTTGCGCCTGCACGTCGTACTTGCCGACGTTGAGATAGCGCACCGCGAAGGCGCCGCGAGCATCGGTCACCGCAGTCTGAGTGACGTTGGTGGCAATGTTCGTAATCGTGATCGTCACGCCCGGCAGAACGCCGCCGGAGGTGTCGGTCACCGTTCCGGTGATCGCGCCGCGGAAATCCTGCGCAACCAGAGGAACAGCCGTGAACAGAAGAACGAGGACCGTGAGGACCGAGAGGGCGCCGATTCGCTGCTTCATTGCATCTCCTCCGGGGACCGAGTAAGTTTGGCGGTGTTATATGACCACTGTCCGATCGTAGTCAAGTGTTGTCTTACCAATTATGCGACTTCCTGAAATGGCGTCAACCGCAATTCTCTCTGCAATTCTATTCATTTCGGCGTGCACCACGGCTGAACCCGCTCCCTCGCAGGATGCTGGCGATCCCGGATTGGTAATGCCAATCACATCCGAGACGGACCCCAGCGGACTAGCCCGTCAGGGTGCGCGGACGGCCGGAGGGACCGCCGGAGCGGTCCTCCGCGTCACCACGCTCGCGGCGGCCGGCCAGGGGTCGCTCAAACAGGCGATCCAGACCGACGGCCCGCGCCTGATCGTCTTCGAAGTCGGCGGGGTCATCGACCTCGCGGGATCGACGCTCGTCGTCCGCAATCCACACCTCACGATCGCAGGGCAGACGGCGCCCGATCCCGGGATCACGCTGATTCGCGGCGGTCTCGTCGTCGAGACCCATGACGTCGTGGTCCAGCAC
>JBAQWH010000325.1:0-2149 GCA_049298815.1 Thermoanaerobaculia bacterium
GGCTGCCGGCCGCACTGGAGGCAGCTGGGCCGCGGACATGGCGACTGTCGCACCGCCCGCTTCCTGAAGGCTCGGCGAAGGGATCTTCTTCCGGATCGCGAGTGTGTCGATGAGCAGTCCGGTCGTGAAGACGAGGAGCTCGAGCGCGGACGTGTCGAGCCTGGCGGTCTCCGCGGCTACCACGTCGATGTAGACCGCCGCGGCAACCTTGTCCTTGATCACCATCGGGATCACGATCGCCCGCTCCGAGTGGGCGCCGCCGAGTCGCGAGGAGAGGTTGAGGCCATCCCAGACTACGACGTGCTCGTTGCGGAGCAGGTCGTCCATCTGGGAGATCAGTCCTGGCGCAGCGTTGAAGCGCTTGATGTTCTCGTCGTTCCCGCCGTGAGGGCCGAATCCGACGCCCTTCCATCCGCCGAAGGTCTCACCGCGCAGGATGAAGAGTGCGGCGCGCGATCCGAAATGGAGGCACTGCTCGAGAAGCGCGTTGAGGACGTCGACCTGGGACTTTCCCTGTTCGATCGCCTGGATGGCCAACTTGATCCGCTCGGCATCGGCGCCCGCAGCAGGGGCGGGTGCAGGGCGGTCGGCCTCGAGCGTGTCCTCGAGATCCGCGATCGCCTTCTGGATGAGCGGGAGGAAGGTGACGGAATTGACGTCCGCCGCCATGCTTTGAAGGGCGGCTTTCAGTTGCTGATCGACGGCGACGCGCACGTCGTCGATGGTCGATCGGATCTCCGAGACCATCTTGTCGATCGACTCGCGAACATGCGCGTCGATCGAGCTTGCGACGCCCTCTCCCTTCACAGCCATAAATCCCCCAATTTCTGACACTTGGCGGCAGCCGCTCCGCACCCCGGACGAGGCCCGATTATCAGTCCCGCTCTCCGGCGCTGTCAAGAAAAGCAGGCTGTGCTACCTTGTGATCCGGTATGCGCCCGTCCCGGATCGCCCTGCTTCTCTTCGTTTCAGCCCTCGCCTGCAACCGCGCCCCTGCCGTTCCCGAAGATCAGCAGCAGTGGCACGAAGTGTTGAAGCAGAAACGCGCGGCGACCGCGCCGGATGCGAGCCCGCAGCAGAAGCAGATCTACGCGGACTCGGTCCGGGCCTTCGTCCAGAGGAACCCGCATCACGGCCGCGGCCGTGAGGTCTGGCAGCGGATGCAGCTCGAGTTCGCCGATCAGCTGTTCGAGCGGGCGAGGTACCGCGACTCGGTCCGCTTCTACCGCGCCGTGCTCGATCACGATCCGATCAACGAGCATGCACGCCGCGGCCTTACGGACGCCGTCGACCGCCTCGCCGTCACCCGCGAGAAGCTCCTGCTCCTCGAGAAGGGGATGTCGCACCGCGAGGTGACGCAGATCCTCGGGAAGCCGATCCCTGGATGGATCATCAAGAAGAAGGCGGGCGGTGTCGACATGGAAGCCTGGTATTACCGCACGACCTTCGGCTCCCTCGCGGCCGTTCATTTCCGCGAGGGCGACGTCCTCGCAGCCGAAGAGGACTCGGGCGCCCGCATCGGAAGACTCGGCTCCTGAAATCGCCGTCCCCCCGCCTGCGTTGACGCGACCGGAAGGTACAAGATCGCGTATGCCTCTCTACGAATACCAGTGCGTCCTGTGCAGTGAACGGGTCGAGGTGATCCAGCGTCACAGCGATCCGCCCTACGCCCATTGTCCGAAGTGCGGCGGCGACATGAAGAAACTCCACTCCGCGCCAGCCATCCAGTTCAAGGGCTCCGGCTTCTACAAGACGGACTATGCGAGCTCCAGTGGAAGGACCGCTGCGTCGAGCAGCAGCGACAAGCCGGCCGAGTCGAAGAGCGAAACCCCAGCGTCGACCAAAAGCGACGACTGAGCCTCCATGCCCAACGCCCTCGTGCTGCACCCACCTGACGAAGCGACGCGTACAATCGGCCGACGCACGATGGGAACGGCACGGGACCTGAAGCGCCGCGCGGACACCTTCCTCGAGGACCTCTTCCGAGCACTGTTCGAAGAGATCGACACGGACAAGCTTCGCAAGGAGATCGAGGCGCTCAAGGCGTCGTCGCCCGACTTCCGACCGGTCGAGCATGCGCGGGTGCTGGCGCGGCGGACCGCACTGCGCTGTGCCGCCGCCGGAGCGGTCACCGGCATCCCTGCAGGCC
>JBAQWH010000326.1:0-1823 GCA_049298815.1 Thermoanaerobaculia bacterium
TCGCAGTCCGGGCCGACGTCACACGTGCCGAGGATTGCCACGCGCTCGTCGCCGCGGCGGGCCCGGTCGACGTGCTGATCAACAACGCCGGCTTCGCCCTGTTCGACTCGATCGCAGACGCCTCGGAGGACGACCTCCGCGCGATGATGGAGACCAACTACTTCGGCGCGGTCTCCTGCACGAAGGCGGTCCTCCCCCAGATGCTCGCCCGCGGGAGCGGTGCGATCGTCAACGTCGCCTCGATCGCCGGAATCATGGGATTCGCGCGGATGGGAGGCTACTGCGCGAGCAAGTTCGCGCTGACGGGTTTCACCGAGGCGCTGCGTGACGAGGTCATCGGACGAGGCGTGCGCGTTGCACTGGTCTGCCCGGGAACGACGGACACGGAGTTCTTCCTCCGCGCGGAGCGGGGGAAGATGCCGGGAGCGTCGCGCCTCATGCTGGCCGTCTCGCCGGAGCGGGTCGCGCGCGCCGTCGCCGACGCGGCCGAGGACGGCGCCTACAGACGGATCGTCCCGCTGTTCGCCGCGATGTACATGAGAATGAAGGAAACTGCCCCTCGACTCGCACACCTGCTGATGCGCCGCGTATCGTCGGCGCTGGAACGTCGATAGATGCACAGACGAACACCTGCAACGAATGCCATCTTCGTCGCGATCCTGATCGGATTCGCGATCGAGATCGTGACCGGCGCCTGGCTCGACGGCGGCCGGCTCGCACAGCTCGGCGCAATCGTCCCCGAGTACATCCGCGGAGGAGAGTACTGGCGCCTCCTCACCGCGATGTTCCTGCACGGCGACGGCACGATCGTCGGCAACGCCCTGCACCTCGGCATGAACCTCCTCGCGCTCTTTCAGCTCGGCAGCCTCTACGAGGTGATGTTCGGCACGCGGCGGTTCGTCTTCATCTACTTCGTCGCAGGCATCGCCGCCTCGATCACGAGTGCGCTGCACCTCGAGCCGTTCGGCGCATCGGTCGGCGCGAGCGGCGCGATCTTCGGGATCCTCGGTGCGTTCGTCTTCTCGGTGCTGCGCTCACCCCGCTGGCGCCACGAGCGCGCGGCGAAGAACCTCGTCGCACAGTGCGTCTTCTGGATCCTCGCCAACATCGCGATCGGCGCACGCATCCCCCAGATCGACAACGCCGCCCACATCGGAGGCCTCATCGCCGGCCTCATCCTCGGCGCAGCCCTCCCCCACAAGGTCAAGCCCCCGAACCCGGGCAACGCAACGATCGAAGTACGACCGTACGACTGAGGGGGCATCGGAGTGTCAACCTAAGAGGTTGCGCAGAAAACGCTGCGGTAGCTCACCACAGAGACACAGAGAGCACAGAGGCACACAGAGGTGGCGGCGTGCGGCTCTCGCTCTGTGAACCTCTGTCCTCTCTGTGCCTCTGTGGTGGTAGTCGCCGTTTCCTGCCCAGCCTCTGAGTCGGCGCTACGCTTTTCTCGCGATCAGCCGGAGGTCCTGCGGCGCGAAGAGGCGGTCGTTGATCGCCTGAATCACACGCTGCAGCTCGGGAGGATCGGTCGGCTGCGCAGCGATGCGCGTTCCTTCCGGGAACTCGTGCACCGCGCGCAGCTCCTCGATCGCGAACCCGTGCTCGCGCGCCAGCACAGTCAGCGCGGCAGGATGGCGCGGCGCGAGGTGCGTCGGGTCGCGCCAGAAATCGGAGGCGGACATGAGGATCGACTCCGCGTTCGGCGTCTCGATCATCAGCATCCCTCCCGCGCGGAGCACGCGCGCAGCCTCGCGGAACAGCGCGAAAAGCACCTCGGGCGGCAAGTGCTCCACGACATGGATCGCAGCGATACTGCCGGC
>JBAQWH010000327.1:0-8631 GCA_049298815.1 Thermoanaerobaculia bacterium
CAGCCAGCCCGTCGCGCGCAAAGTCCGCCAGTCCGGCGCACGCGGTGGCTGCGCATCTCGAAGAGGATCCCTTCCCGAAGGCTCCGATCCTTCCGTTTCCGGTGGAGTCGGCCTCGCCGGCGATCACGAGCGTCGTCGACCTGCTCGTCGCGGCATCGGCAGCGGCGATCGTCATCGGCGCCGACCGCAATGTGAAGTTCGTTTCGGACGCGGCGTACAAGCTGTTCGACCGGACCCACGCCGAGCTCAGCGACCTCAAGGCGCTCGAGACGCTGACCAGGATTCACATCGGGGCGCTCTCCTCACCGATCGCAGGCTCGCGCAAGGTGGCGGGCAAGGAGCTGACGTTCAACCTCGTTCCTCTCTCGGGCGGTGGCGGCGGCGCGGTCCTGCTGTTCCGGCGCACCGAGGCGCGCAGCGACGTTCACGAGTCGTTCAGCAGCTACGTGCAGGAGACGGTGCTCCGTCCGCTCCGGGCGCTCCACGAGTCGCTCCGCTTTGCGTCGCGCGACCATCGCGATCCGCTCCTCTCCGACTCGGCGACGGCGGTCGAGCAGATCCTGAGCGCGCTCGAACTGGCACCGAACGTCGAGGAGTCGCGAGGCGAGTCGGCTCATCCGACGGTCACCGAGATCGTGCAGGAGGTGGCCGAGCGCTACCACGCCTTCGCCGAGCTCAAGTCGATCCGGCTGCAGGTCGACGCGCACGAGCTCGGCGAGCGGCTCACCGATTCCGATCGCCTGGCGGAGTCGCTCTCGATCCTCGTCGAGAACTCGCTCCACTATGTCCCGCCCAACGGCCAGGTCGTCCTCGGCCTCCGGATGATGGAGCACAAGGGACGGCCGCTCCTTCTCTTCTTCGTCATGGACAACGGCCCTCTCGTCCCCGAGCACCTGCGGCAGGTCATCTTCGAGAGCTCGTTCTCCTGGATGCCCTCCGCATCGGAACGCACCGGGCGTGCGCTGCACCGCTGCCGTGAATTCGCCGCGGCCCACGGCGGTTCCGTCTGGGCAGAGTCGAAGACGGGGAAGGCCTGCACGTTCTTCCTCCGAGTTCGTCCCGATCCAGAGCTCTGAGACCATCACCAGGACGCCCCGATGAAAAGCCTGGCCTTGGCTTTCGCCATCCTCCTCTCCGCGGCTAGCGCTGTCGCAGAGACGCGCGAGATCACCCCCGACAGCGTCCTCGCCGAGATGAATCTGCGCCGGCTCGCGGAAAGGCTGCCGCCGCTGTCGGCCGAGGCACGAATGATGGCTGCGGCCCGCGATCGGATGCGCGACATGGAAGACCTCGGCTACTGGGGTCACGTCGCTCCGGACGGACGGTCGCCGTTCCTCTGGCTGCATCTCCGCAACTACCGGTACGCGAATGCCGGTGAGAACCTTGCGAACGGCTTCGAGACGGTCCGGCTCCTCGTCGATTCGTGGATGGAATCGCCGGGGCATCGCGCAAACATCCTCTCCCCGCTCTTCACCGAGTGCGGGATCGACGTCATCGAAGGGTCGACCCGCGGCCGCGCCACCGGCAAGTCGGTGATCGTGCTGTTCGCGCGGGAAGGCCTCTCCGTGCTCCCCTGAGCCTCTGTGCCTCAGCGGCGAACCGCGGTGGGTTCACCACAGAGACACAGAGGACACCGAGCCACACAGAGAGGGCAGAGCGCGGTCAAGGTCCGCTCCGTGCTCCTCTGAGCCTCTGTGCCTCTGTGGTGAACCGCGAGGGTAGTTCCTACACCACCCTGACGTTCGGATCGACTTCGCGCGACCACCGCGTGATTCCGCCGAGGAGATTCGCGACGTGCGCGAAGCCGCTCCGCTCGAGGAGCTCTTTCGCATTCGCGCTGCGCGCGCCGGAACGGCAGTAGACGACGACCTTCCTGTCGCGGGGGATTTCGGCCAGGCGTTGCGGAAGCTGTCCGAGCGGGATGTGCCGGGCATTCTCGAGCCGGCCGGCGTCCCATTCGTGGGGCTCGCGGACGTCGATGAGGACGAGCTCCTCGCCGCCGGCGAGTTTCTCGGATAACTGGGTCGGGGTGATGTCGGTGCCGGTCAAGGGGTTGCAGAACTCCTCGTAATCGATGAGATCAGTGATCGTCGCTGCGGGTCCACAAAGGGGGCACGCGGCGTTCTTCTGGACCCGGAGCTGCCGGAACGACATGCTGAGCGCGTCGAACAGCAGCAGCCTGCCCGCAAGAGTCTCGCCTGCTCCGGTGATCACCTTGATCGCCTCGGTCGCCTGAATCGTTCCGACCACGCCCGGCAGGACGCCGAACACGCCGGCGACCGCGCAGGAGGGGACGAGCCCTGGGGGAGGCGGCTCGGGATAGAGACAGCGATAGCACGGACCGTCCGGCATGCCGAACACTGAGGCCTGCCCTTCGAAGCGGAAGATCGAGCCGTAGACGTTCGGCTTCCCGGTCAGGACGCAGGCGTCGTTGACGAGGTAGCGGGTCGGGAAGTTGTCGGTCCCGTCGAGCACGACGTCGTACGGGCGGATGACCTCGAGCGCGTTGTGCGAGGTCAGCCGTTGCGGGAAGGTTTCGATTGCGACGTGCGGGTTGACGTCTGCGAGGCGGCGCCGCGCCGCATCGACCTTCAGCTCCCCGGCCGCCGAATCGCCGTAGAGGATCTGGCGATGGAGGTTCGAGATGTCGACGACGTCGGGATCGACGAGCCCGATCCGCCCGACCCCTGCCGCTGCGAGGTAGGTCGCGGCCGGGCTCCCCAGACCACCCGCTCCGATGATCAGGACTGAGCTCCGCTTCAGCCGCTCCTGACCGGCCTCGCCGATCTCGGGAAGGATGATGTGACGCGCATAGCGGGAGCGCTCGGCAGAAGTGAGCATGTTAATGAGGTGTGATAACTATTATGGATTAGGGATTATGAATGGGACTGATGGGACTGATGGGACTGATGGGACGGATGAGATTTGCCAGCCTGGCCTTCCCATTCGTCCCATAGGTCCCATAGGTCCCATTCGTCCCATTCACGGCAGCAGCCTTGCCACCGTCTCCTGAATCTTCTTCCCGTCGACCCGCCCTCGGTACTTCGCGGTCGCCTCTTTCATCACCTTGCCGAGGTCCTTCTTCGAAGCGGCGCCGGTGGCCGCGATGATCTCGCGGAGGCCGGCCTCGAGCTCTTCGTCGGAGACGGCCGGAGGCAGATAGTCCTTGAGGAGCTCCATCTCGGCCCGCTCCTTGGCGGCGAGCTCCGGCCGGTTTCCTTTCTCGAACTGTTCGACCGAGTCCTGCCGCTGTTTGACGCCTTTGAGGATGATCGCGAGAGTTTCTTCGTCCGACAGTTCGCGTCCGACGTTGATCTGTTCGTTCTTGAGCGCGGCCTGGAGCATCCGGAGGACCGAGGTCTTTTCCGCGTTGCGGGCTTTCATCGAATCGGTGAGATCGGCGCGGATTTTCTCGCTCAGACTGCCCATTTTCTGGTCACCTCCGGCTTCGGAACGGCAGCATGACACATGCTATTCTCGGCCGCCATGGCCGCGGATGTGAGTCAGCTGCTGCAAGAAACGCAGGCGCTTCTGCAGGGGCACTTCCGGCTGTCTTCGGGGCTGCACAGCCCCAACTACGTGCAGTGTGCGCGGCTGCTCGAGCACCCCCGGCACGCCTCCGCGATCGGCCGCGCGCTCGCCGCGAAGATGAGGGCGATGGGGGCGGATCGGATCGTTTCGCCTGCGCTCGGCGGCGTGGTGATCGGCTATGCGGTGGCCGAGGCGCTCGACCTCCCCTTCGTCTTCACCGAGCGGAAGGACGGGCAGATGTCGCTTCGCCGCGGGTTCGCGATCGCTTCCGGCGAGCGGGTCGGCATCGTCGAAGATGTCGTGACGACCGGCAAGTCGACGCGCGAGACGGCGGACGCGATCGTGCAACTCGGAGGCTCGGTTGCCGGCTACGGCTCGATTCTGAACCGCAGCGGCCGGGAGAACCCGTTCGACGCGCCGTACGAGTCTCTGCTGACTCTCGCGCTCGAGACGTATCCGGAAGAGAGCTGCCCGCTCTGTGCGAGCGGGGTTCCGCTGGACACTCCGGGGTCGCGATTCGCGTCGTCCTCGCAGGCTGGAGCGGTCGGGGCATGAGCGGCAAGATCGTCACGATCCGCGGTGCTGCGACGGAGCTGGAGC
The DNA here is from genome assembly GCA_049298815.1 of Thermoanaerobaculia bacterium. Lineage (GTDB taxonomy): Bacteria > Acidobacteriota > Thermoanaerobaculia > Gp7-AA8 > Gp7-AA8 > JBAQWH01. Next base: position 4,132 of record JBAQWH010000327.1, read on the forward strand.
TGACCCGGAAAGGGAACGTCGTCCGCCATGGCGACCAGTCGCTCGAGGTCATCGCCGTGCGCGGCCACGAAGCCGAGGTGCGGATCGGCGATCGGACCGTCATCGTGCCGTTCGCGATCGACGGGTCGGCCGTCAGCTTTGCGCTCGACGGCGAGATCGTCGTTGCCGAAGTCGTCGACAAGGGCCAGGCGGTCCGCGCGCGCCATCGCGACCACAGCATGAGCGCGCCGATGCCGGGTGTCGTGACGAAGATCGCCGTGCAGGCTGGAGACGTGGTCGCGAAGGGCGCGACGCTTCTGATCCTCGAAGCGATGAAGATGGAGCACCAGGTGCTCGCTCCATACGCCGGGACGGTCACCTCGGTGAACTGCCGCGAGGGGGAGATGGTGCAGCCCGGTGTCGATCTGGTGGACGTCGAGCAGGCCGAGGCGACTGAGGCGAAACTTTAGGCGCGCATTTCGCGAGAGGATCGCCGCATGAGAGTCACGGTCGGAAGCGTCAGGATCGTCGAGGTGGGACCTCGGGACGGTCTCCAGAACGAGAAGGTCACGATCCCCACGCAGACGAAGATCGACTACATCACCGCGCTCGGCGACGCCGGGCTCCGGGTGATCGAAGCCGGGGCGTTCGTCAGCCCGAAGTGGGTCCCCCAGATGGCCGACACGGCCGAGGTCTACCGCAACATCCCGAAGGACCCCGGAGTCGAGTACCCGGTGCTCGTGCCGAACGAGAGGGGGCTCGACCGGGCGATCGAGGCGGGAGTGAAGTCGATTTCGATCTTCACCGCGGCGAGCGAGTCGTTCAACAAACGGAACATCAACATGTCGATCGACGAGTCGTTCGCGAACTACGCGCCGGTCGCCTTTCGCGCGGTCCGCGAAGGGATCAAGGTGCGCGGCTACGTCTCGACCGCGTTCGGTTGTCCTTACGAAGGGAACGTCGAGCCGGAGAAGGTGCTCGAAGTGTCGGCACGCCTCCTCGATCTCGGCTGTTACGAGGTCTCGGTCGGCGACACGATCGGGGTGGGGACGCCGATCCAGGTGCAGGGGGTCGTCGGCGTGCTGCTGCAGGTGATCCCGGCTTCGAAGCTCGCGATGCATTTTCACGACACCCGCGGCACCGCGCTCGCGAACACGCTCGCGACCCTCGAGATGGGGATCTCGACCTTCGACGCGTCCGCCGGCGGCCTCGGAGGCTGCCCCTATGCACCAGGGGCGTCGGGCAACCTCGCGACCGAGGATCTCGTCTACATGCTCGACCGGATGGGCATCGAGACCGGCGTGAGCCTCGACCGCCTCGTCGAGGCGGCGGCCATCATCGCGCCGTACCTCGACCACCCGCTGCCGGGCCGCGTGCTGCAGGCGTGCAGCAAAGGGACGCTCCCGTTCGCGACGCGCGAAGCGCCCGTTCACTGACGGAGACGATCACCACAGAGGCACAGAGGACACCGAGGTACACAGAGGAAGGACCACGCGGCCTCCCCAACACCCTCTGTGCTCCTCGGTGTCCTCTGTGCCTCTGTGGTGAACACGCGAACCGCAACCTCTTAGAATGACCTCGCCTTGATCCGCTCGATCGTTCACCACGGCCTGATCGGAACCCCGATCGAATACTTCGCCGTCGTGGCGGGGCCGGACGTCGACCGCCGTTTCTTCTTCGAGCAGATCAACGCCGCACGCGGCGACGTGGTCCGCTACTTCGGCGGGAGCTCCGAGATCGTCCTGAATCCGGATGGGGTGCGCTTCCGCGGTAACGGCGGCATCTTCGGCGAGTACATGTTCGGCGGGCATCTGCCGGTCGGCGACCTCCTGAACGAGGAGGTGGTGAACCGGCTGGTGCTGTACGGGGCGAGCACGCATCCGCGCACGCACGAGCTCCGCTTCACGGCGAACACCGAGGGGTTCGAGCCGTGGGACAACCTGTTCCTGCAGGGGAACGCGGTCGCGAACTACCTGTTCTTCGTCGACGACCGGAAGCGCTACCCCGACGTGGCGGACCGGCAGGAGCGGACGCTGAAGGCGATCGGCAAGCTGCTGAAGCGCTCGCGGAAGGTCGGCAGCGGGAACTTCCTGGCGCTCGCGCAGGACGTGCTCGACGCGCTGAACGAGCCGGAGACGGCGCTCGTCATGGTCCGGATCGTCCACCGCGCGAACCAGCTGCTGGCGGAGGCCAGCCGTGAGGCGTATGCGGAGGCGCGATCGATCGAGGCGCTCGCCGCTTTCGATCCCGAGCCGACCCTCGGGCGCATCGACCCGTACCAGCGCGAGCGGATCCAGATCGACGTCATCTATCAGCACCCCGACAACGGTGCCCTGATCAACGAGTACAAGAGGATCCTCGCCTCGTGCGCCGGCTCGACGATCGACTCCTCGGCGCGGGCGCGGCTGATGCGGCTCCGGACGCTCTCGCTGCGCAACGAAGTGCCGCTCTCGATCTTCGACACGCTCGAGGAGATCGTGCTCCAGGAGCCGCGCGTCGCGACCCGCAAGGAGGACGAGGCCGACTACATCCAGACGACCCGCGAGATCCTCGGTGGCTTCCTGCTCGGGCGGAACATCACACGCCGTCTCTCCTCGCTCGACCTCGTGCAGCTCATGGAGAACAAGCAGCGCGCCGCCGCGAACCGCGACCAGACGTTCGAGGAGGTGCTCCTCCAGACCGGGAAGCTCATCGATGAAATCGGGCGCGAGGAAGAGGACTTCGAACGGCTCGAGTCGTTCGGCGAGCTCGTCACGCTCTTCGACCGCATCGACCACACGACGACGCTGATCAACAAGCTCGCCTTCATGGACGACGTCGAGCTGAGCCAGGAGCAGGTCCGCTCGCTCGTCGGCAACATGCACGTCTTCGAGAAGCTGCGGCGCGGCCTCTTCCAGCAGCTCTTCATCGACCCGGTGCTCGAGAACGAGTACGCCCTCGCGTACGGGAAGAAGAAGCTCTACTCGCTGACGCTCGGCCTCATCTCGATCGACAACAACGAAGCGTCAATCGCCGACGTGACCGGCTCGATCGTCACGATCAACCGCACCGAGCGGGCGTACTTCGCCGTCTACAACCTCGCGCGCCGCCGCATGGCGAACTTCTACCTCGAGCTCAACACGGCGGAAGGCCGCGAGACCTTCCGCCGCGAGATCCGCGGCGAGATCGCCCACGACGTCGAGATGCACGAGCTCCAGGACGCGATCACCGAATCGCTGCTCGAGGAAGTGATCACCAAGATCCGACTCGAGGCCTTCTACATCAACCAGCTCCTGCCGAAGATCATCGAGGACCAGGACGTCAAGCTGCGGACGGACTTCCTCGCCAACTCGGGGCTCGACCGCTTCCAGGTCGAAGAGCTCGAGCGCGAATACTTCGAGCTCCGAGCCTTCCCGCCGCAACTGCTCGAAGTCATTCAGAAACCGGCGGTGGTGTAAGAAGAGTGAAGGGTGAAGAGTGAAGAGTGAAAGAGGGATGAGCCCGATCTGAGTACCTTTCACTCTTCACTCTTCACTCTTCTTACTTCCGGCCCCGCCCCGCCCGTGCGTCTACAATGCATTCGGGAGCGCGGGCGTGCAGAACGAGATCGGTGAGTTTCTCGATTACCTGACTTACGAGCGGAACGTCTCGACGAACACGATCTCGGCGTATCGCGACGATCTCGAGTCCTTCATCGGCTTCCTCTGCAACGACTACTTCACGATGGGGCGCGATCAGCTCGACCTGCGCCGCGTCGACCACCTCACGATCCGCTCCTACCTGGCGCATCTGAGCCGCAGGAAGCTGAGCCGTGCGTCGTCTGCGCGCCACCTTTCCGCCCTCCGGACCTTCTTCAAGTACCTGATGCGCGAAGGAGGCGTCGACGCGAATCCGGCGCGAGGCGTCGCCACGCCGAAACGCGAAAAGGCCCTTCCGGCGGTCATGCAGCCAAGCGAGGTCGCGTTTCTGCTCGAGCAGCCGGACACCTCCGTCCCGCTCGGGATCCGCGACGCGGCCTGGATGGAGCTCCTCTACGCCTCGGGGCTCCGCATCAGCGAAGCGGTCGGGATCGACCTCGACGACATCGAGATCCGGGCGAAGCTCGTGAAAGTCCACGGCAAGGGGTCGAAGGAGCGGATCGTCCCGTTCGGCTCCAAGGCGGAGGCTGCGGTCCGCGCCTGGCTCGCCATTCGAGGTGAGCTCTGCAAGGACGTCGAGGAGCAGGCGCTCTTCGTCAACTACCGGGGCGAGCGGATCACCACACGGAGCGTGAGACGGCTGTTCGACGGGTACCTCCACGATGCCGCGCTGCGCGCCGGGATCTCGCCGCACACCATGCGCCACTCGTTCGCGACCCATCTTCTGAACGCGGGAGCCGATCTCCGCGGCATCCAGGAGCTCCTCGGTCACGCCTCGCTCTCGACCACGCAGAAGTACACCCACCTGAACGACTGGCAGTTGATCGCGGTCTACAAGAAGTCGCATCCGCGGGCGTAGCCTCGCCGGCCGCAGAGCGTGCCGGGTGTGGCCGCGGAGCGTGCC
>JBAQWH010000328.1:0-19940 GCA_049298815.1 Thermoanaerobaculia bacterium
GGGCAGCGGAGCCCTCCTACGCGCTGCGCAGCCTCGCGAGAGACCCGGCGGCGCTGAGGCGTCTCGAGGAGCGCTGGCCGACCCACGGCCATTACGACGGGTGGAACGACGTCCTGCACCTTCCCGCCGACGCTCGCGCATGGGACTTCGCCGTGATCGCAGCTGGGGAGGCCGGCCGTTTCGACGGCGACACGCGCGGTTCCGCCGGAGGCTTCCGAATCATCGAGTCGCGCGACCGCGGAAAGGCACGATGAGCTCCAAATCCCGGGCGTCAGGGCTCCGAAACGCGACTGTGCGGTTCATCGGCTTCTACCTGCTCTGGCTCGTCCCGAGAGTCCAGCCCGTCATCGCGAACGTCGTGATGCGGGACGACTGGGTGCACCTGCCCGCGGGCCACCTCTTCTCCTATCGCCCACTGCTGGCCGGTGACCTCTGGATGTGGCGGCACGTGTTCGGGGCCGGGTATCTCGTCTCCGTCTGGCCGAAGCTGATCGCTGGAATGTGGATCGCGCTCACCGCGACTCTGCTCGCCTGCGTCATCGCGAGGATGGGGGCCACGAAGGCGGGAGTCCTGCTCGTGCCCGCAAGCTTCGTGCTGCATCCAATCGTGAACGAGTTGACGATGTTCAACGTGATGTCCGGCGTCAACCTGGCGCTGCTGCTCGCGATTGCGGCCTCGCTCGTTCGCTCGACGTCGTTCCGCGCCACCGTCTTCGCCGGCTGCCTGCTCGCACTCGCGCTTTGCGGCTACCAGATCGTCCTGTTTGTCCCGGTCGTGCTGTGGGCGGCAAGTGCGATCGTCACGGGCGAGCCGATCAAGTCGCGTGACCTCGTCGCGCGAGGAGGCACCCTCGTCCTGGGATCGGCACTCTACGGGGCGTACATCGTCTTCAGCAGGCTCGTGCTCGACATCGATGCGTGGGGGGGGCGAGGCATCGCTGCAGGCGCAGCTCTGAGCTGGGAGCGGGTGGCCGCGGTCCGGCACGGCATCACGAACGCCGTCGCGGATCTAATCCAGCCGATGCTCTCCTACTTCGTATCGATCGAGTTCGCCTACCGCGCGTGGTGGTGGGTTCCGCTGCTCCTCGGACTCACGATCGGACTGCTCCACCGGCGCGGAGGGATCGTCGCGGCCTCGCTCAGGGCAAGTCTCCCCGTTGCGCTTCCGATCATCGCGTGTGGATACATCGTCGTCCTGAACTGGGTGCCGTCCGGCTGGAGAGTTGGCGGCCCCGCTCTGCTTGCCTGGTCGGTGGCCCTCATTCCTCTCTTCACCACGGGCAACCGCAGGATCTCGAAGTGGGCAGCGATTCTGTTGCTCGTCTGGTCCGTGGCGAGCGGCGCGGTCACGCTTGCGGATGCACGTCTACGCGTTGCCGCCCAGGAACTCGATGCGGCGATCGTTCGAGACCTCGCCAGAGCCGTCTCATCGCACGGTGCCCCATCGCCCGTCACGATCGAGCTCCTCGTGATCAATCGAATGGCCGTCGGACGCCGAGGGATTCTCGCGGGCTTTTCTCCGGTATCGATCTCCGACTATTCGAACCTGCTTTCGCCGTGGAGCTTCCCGAAGGCGTTCCTGTCGGCACGAGGAGTCGATGCCGCCACGAGCGAGCTGGGTGGCGATTGCCGTTCCCTGCTCGCGGATCGACGCTACGCCGTCAGGGTCGATCCCGTCACGTCGAGGCCGGTGCTCTGCCTCGCGACGAACTGAGGCGGCTCACCGGATCGGGATCCACGTCCGCAGCCGCCACAGGAGCCGGTCGAGGTGCGGAGGAGGAGGCGATTCCGCGACCGCACTCCGGATCTTGTCGAAGAACGCAGGCGGCAGCGCGCGGCGGTTTTCGTCGAGCGATCGGCACCAGGAATCGTAGAGGTCGGCGTGCCACGATCGAAGCCCCCAGGGCAGGGTGCGCCTCTTTCGCACCCGACCGAGGGTCATCAGGTTCGCAGCCGTCCCTTCCCATCGCAGCCAGTCGTTCTTCCGGAAGGTGTCGCTGACGGAGCCCTCGAGAATCCGATAGAGGACGCCCTCGTAACCCGAGTGCGCGAAGCGTCCCGGCCCTTCGAGGAGACGCCAGATGATCTCGGTATCGGAAGCGCATCCGAATCGCTCGTCCCATCCTCCGGTCCGCTGCAGAAAGTCCCGGCGGAACATGACCGCACAGCTGTGCCAGAGCTGGTGACCGTGAGCGGCGATGACGTACCAGTTGCGGTTCTCGAGCAGATGATCGAGCTGCGGATCGAGGCCGGCACGCCTCATGGCGTCATCGGCTGGCAGCACGTCCCGGGGCTCGAGCATGGCGTCGCAGACGAGCGTCCGCACGCCCGCACCTGTGACGTCTTCGGCCTCGAGCGCCGCGGCGAGTATCTCGAGCGTCTGCGGCCGGAGAGCATCGTCGGCGTCGAGCTTCAGCACGAGATCCCCTGAGGCCCGCTCGAGGCAGAGGTTCCAGTTGCCGGTCATGCCCGCGTTCGAGGCGTTGCGAAACGCACGAATGCGCGGGTCACGCCGCGCGTAGTCCTCCAGCACGGCGGCCGTGCCATCGACGCTGCGATCGTCGGTCGCGATGATCTCCCAGTCCCGATAGGTCTGGCCGAGCACGGACTCGATGGCTGCCCTCACGTACGGCTCGGCGTTGTACGCCGGCAGGAGCACGGACACCCTCGGCTTGCCCGTCATCGGCTGCTCCGCGTCAGAGCGGCCATCTTCCGCAGCATTGCGGCCATTCTCCCCCGCATGCCTGCCGGCGGCAGCCACGGATTGCCCTCGCTCGGATCCCAGCGGACGGCGAGCCGTGACGGCCACTCCTTCGTCGGACGGCTGGACGCGAGCTCCTCGAAGAAGGCGTGGTACTCGCCCACCATCCTCTCGACCGTGAACCACGTCCCCGTACGACGCGCCGCGACGGACATCTCCTCGAGCTCCGATGGCGTCACGCTCGACAGGAGGTCAGCCGCCCTCTCGGGCGCGTCGACCGGAACCGTCAGGCAGTTTCGACCGGACATCAGCACCGCGGAGTCGACGCTCGGAAGGTTCGTCAGCAGCGGAACACAGCCAGCAGACATCGCTTCGATGATCGTGATCGGGAACCCCTCGTAACGCGAGACGTTGAGGAGAACGTCGTTGTCGAGGCAGAACGCGCCGACCGCTTCCGGACGAACCAACCCGGCGAACGTCACGGAGTCGCGGAGGCCGAGCGCCGCGAACTCCTGCTCGAGGCGCGCGCGCTCCGGTCCGTCGCCGACCAGCGTGAGGTGGAACTCGCGGCCCCGGTCCGCCAGCAACCGGAGGATCCGCGGCAGAAGTGAGACGCGCTTCTGCTCGTCCTGGAGCCGTCCGACGTAGAGAAGCCGCAGGTGACGCGTCGAGGGGGACCGCTGCCCCTGAGCCGCCGGCACGCCGTAAGGGATGTAGCGCATGGGAAGGTCGCGAGCGCTGACAGAGGACGCGCGGAGGCGCTCGATCGCATTCCTGCTGGTCGCCACGAGCCCGTCCAGCAGGGGGAGATAGCGGAGGCGGTGCCTCACGAAGTCGTCCTCCTGCGGCTCGACGTGGACAAGGTCGACCACCACGCAGTACGGCCGGATCGCCCGCAACAGAGGAACCGCGCCCAGTGCGAACGAAACGCAGTCGTTGAGATTGACGATCGCGGGCCTCAGCTCCAGCAGTGTGCGCACGATCGCCTCGCATGCATGCCGAGGATCCGATTCACGCATGAACGCCGGCCAGAAGGAGGTCCAGTCGACGATCGAGGAGCCGGCGGGCCAGGCCGGCTTCATCGGCCCCTCCAGCGACTGCACGGCGGCGACCACTGCGGACGCATCCCGGCTCACGTACCGCTGGAGGAACGTCTCCACCCCTCCCAGGGCATGAGGCGAGTACCAGACGGCGAGTTGACTCGCGCTGCGCCCGGCCGCGTTGGGATCCCTCCCCGGGCTACCTGGCTGCATGGAACTTCTCCTTGAACTGGTTGAGAGGTCCCTCGAAGTAGCGCCAGGAAACCGCTGCCGCAGTCACCGTCGCGGTGATCCCGATCAGAGCCTGCGCTTTCGCCCCGGATGGCAGAGTCGTCGCGAACGCGTAATGGAAGACCTTGGCGGTGAGCTCGGCCGCGAAGGTGTGGAACAGATAGATCGCGTAGCTGATCTTGCCGATGTATGCCACCGGCCGCCAGCTGAGAAGCGCCCCGCGCACGCCGCCGAAACCCTGCCACGCGCGCAAGACGAGTCCGCCGAAGACGAGGCCTCGCGCCAGGCGCCCGAACAGCAGATCGGGAGCCGGAGGGAACCAGTCCGGCGCGAACATGAGCGCCGCCGCCGCGATCAGCCCGACCCAGACGAGACGCATGAACCGCCTCTGTTTCTCGTCCGACCAGTCGGACGACTCGAACGCGAGCAGCGATCCGAGGCCGAGGAGGTCGAAGGTCGTGAAGACCAGCGTTTCGATCGCGATCGTCGGAGCGCCGGCGACCATCAGGATCGCGCGACTCGCGGGTCCGAGAATCACCGAGAGGAGGATCGCCCGCCTCATCCACCTCATGGGAGTCAGCAGGATCACCCACGGCCAGATCAGGTAGAACTGCTCCTCCACCGCGAGCGACCAGAGGTGCGAGATCGGTCCGTACCATTCGCCTCGCAGCGCAAAATAGACGTTCGACAGATAGGTGACGTGCCACCAGAGCGTCTCGCGGAACGGTGCGATCCCCACCACCGCAACGACGGCCAGCGTCAGGTAATAGACGGGGAAGATCCGAAGGAAACGCCGAATGTAGAACCGCACCGCCGCCAATCCGACCGTCTGCGAGCCCTCCTCGATCGACGAGCGCGCCTTCAGAAGGATCCGCGTGATCAGGAATCCGCTGAGCACGAAGAACAGCTCGACGCCCATCCCACCCCACCAGAACCACGGCGCAGTCCAGTCGTAATGCGAGCCGATCACGGCGACCACGGCGGCCGCACGCAGGCCGTCGAGCTGGGCTACGTACGGAATGGCACGTTCTCTCGCGCCGTCGTGCGCCGTCATTGCAGTCATCATAGCGAACGGGACGCGCCCCACCTGCCACACGCGATTACCATTCCGTCCGTGCGCAACTCCGTTCCCGACCTGGTGAGCGTGATCATCCCGGTCTTCAACCGTGGAGGGCTGCTTCGCGAAGCCGTCGCCTCCGTGGTCGCGCAAACCCATAGACCGATCGAGATCGTCGTCGTGAACGACGGCTCGACGGATGACACCCTGGACGTGGCCGTCGCGCTCCAGCGGTCGTTCCCGGAGATCACCGCCGTTCTCGGTCAGGCGAACTCCGGACCTGGTGCGGCGAGGGAGACCGGACGGCTGGCCGCACGCGGAGAGTTCATCCAGTATCTCGACAGCGACGACCTTCTCGAGCCCCGCAAGTTCGAGTTGCAGGTCGCCGGTCTGCGCGCCCATCCGGAGTGCGGTGTGTCGTACGGGTTCACCCGTCTGAGAAGAGCGGACGGTTCGGCCGCCGATCAGCCGTTCAAGAGGACCGGTGAACACATCGAGACGATGTTCCCCGCCTTCCTCGAGTCGCGATGGTGGGACACTTCGACGCCGCTCTTCCGCAGCGAGCTGCTCCAGGAGGCCGGCCCGTGGCTTCCCCTGCGCACCGAAGAGGACTGGGAGTACGACGCGCGAGTCGCAGCGCTCGGTGTCAGGCTGCACTTCTGCGCGGAGTGGGTCTCGGAGACGCGTCAGATCGATCCGGACCGCGTGTCGCTGCGCCAGGGGCCTGCGGTGCTGCGCGATCGGGCCGACGCGCACGCCCGCATACTCGGGCACGCCCGACGCGCCGGCATCGCAAGAGACACTCCGGAGATGCAGCACTTCGCGCGTGAACTGTTCCTCCTTGCGCGACAGTGCGGGGCTGCAGGGATGGTTCTCGAGTCGAGGCGGGTGTTCGACCTCGCGCTGGATGCATCGACCGAGAGCCGCCGCACCGGGCTCGATTTCCGTGCGTACCGCGCGCTGGCGGCCTGCGTGGGATGGCGCACAGCCGGTACGATCGCAGGCCTCGCCGACAAGCTCCGGCCGGTCCGCTGACGAGTCCCGTCCCGTTTCGACGCGCGGCGGTAAGACACCCGCGGTTCGGCTACGCTTAGAGGATGCCGAACGTCTCGGTCGTCCTCCCGGTCTACAACGGCGAAGCTTCCCTGGAGGAAACGCTCCAGAGCATCTTCGCGCAGTCGGAGGGGGACTTCGAGCTCATCGCGATCGACGATGGCTCGACCGACGGGACCCGGGCATTGCTCGAGGATCATGCGCGACGCGATCCGCGGGTCCGCGTCCTCGTGCAGGAGAACGCCGGGATCACCCGCGCGCTCCTTCGCGGATGTCAGGCCGCCACGGCGGCCGTCATCGCGCGCCACGATTGCGGCGACGTGTCCCATCCCGACCGCCTGCGACGACAGCTGGACATCCTCGACATGCGTCCGGACGTCGCACTCGTCTCCTGCTCCGCTGTGATTCGCGGCCCCGCGAAAGAACGCCTGTACGTCGTGAAAGGGGACGGCGACAATGTCCGGCACTCACTCCTGCATGACGACGCCAGCACGATTCTCGGGTTGCCGCACCACGGTTCTGCGATGTTCCGGCGCGAGGCTTACGAGGCCGCGGGAGGCTACCGCGCCGAGTTCTATTTCGGACAGGACATCGATCTCTGGATCCGGATCGCGGCTCTCGGCGGCGTACACATCCTTCCCGAATCGCTCTACGAGGCGACTCTGAACGTCTCGGCCATCAGCGCCACGTACCGGAAGGAACAGGTGACGATGCTCAGCATCGCCACGAACCTTCGGGATTCTCACGACCCGCGCTGGCTCGACGAGGCCGCCGCCGTCAGGCCGTCGAAGACAGGTCGATCGGCCGCAGACGAAGCGAGGGCTCTGTACTTCATCGCCAGCTGTCTCAAGCGTGAAGGCAATCCTGCATGGCGCCGCTATGCCACCCAGGCCGTCACGCGATGGCCGCTCCTGCTGCGCGCATGGACGCTCTTCGTGAGGCCTCGTCCATGAAACCACCCCAGTACGATCCGGCTTGGCCGCCCGAGGTCGTCGAGATCTGGCGCAACGATCTCCGGGAGATCTGGGACTCCTCGATTGAGCGCCACGTCTACAACCAGTACCACAACCAGCTCGACCTCTACCTCCGGCTCGTCGAGAAGTACGGCGCTCGTCGCGTGCTCGACGTCGGCTGTGCGCAGGGCACGCTCGCACTGCTGCTGGCGGAGCGCGGGCTCTCCGTGACGGCCGTCGACATCCGCCAGCCGTTCCTCGACTACGCGCGGACGCGCTACGAGCACGGCGACGTCCGTTTCGTCGCGGCGAACGTCTTCGACCGTCCCGAACTCGGCCGGTTCGACCTCGTATTCGGAAACCAGATCATCGAGCACCTCGTGTATCCCGCCGAGTTCCTGCGCGCACTCGCCGCGTATGCGGACCTCGTCGTGGTCTCGACTCCCAACCACAGGTACTTCCGCTCCACGCTCCCCACCTACCGGGAGATCGGCGATCCTCGGGAGCACGAGGCGCGGCAGTTCTCCGCCACCGGCGGCGATCACTTCTTTGCTTACGCCGAGGAAGAGCTTCGTGACGCTGCAGAGGCAGCCGGCCTCGACGTTCTCGAGATGGCGTACTTCGAAACGCCCTGGATCTCGGGGCACTTCATGTTTCGCTACCTGCATTGGCTCCCGGTTGGCGTGCTGCGCGCTCTCGACCGGCTCTCTCTCCGCGTGGCACCGCGGGCTCTAGCCCATCAGCTCTGCGCGGTGCTCAGGGTGAGGAAATGAACAGATGAAGGTTTCGGTCGCGATTCCGACCTACGGCCGGGACGAGGTCCTGCTCGAGACCGTTCGGACGCTGCTCGCGCTCGAGACGCGCGCGGACGAATTGCTCGTGCTGGACCAGACGCCGCAGCACGTGGAGGCGGTGGAGCGCGCGCTCGCCGAGCTCGACCGGCACGGGGACATCCGCTGGCTCCGGCTGCCGAGACCCTCGATTCCGGCGACGATGAACCGCGCATTTCTCGAGGCAGAGGGCGACATCGTGCTGTTCCTCGACGACGACGTCATCCCCTCCGAGCACCTGGTCCAGGGTCACCGCAGCGCATACCAGGATCCGAACGTGTGGGCCGTCGTCGGGCAGGTCCTTCAGCCGGGTGAGGCCGAGATCGACCCGCCGCCGACGTCATCGGAGAGCTGCCGCGACCTCGAGTTCGCGTTCAACCAGAACCGCGGTGCTTTCGTGGAGAACGTGATGGCCGGGAACCTGTCGGTGCGCAGGGACCGTGCGATCCAGGTCGGCGGGTTCGACGAGAACTACGTCACCGTCGCCCACCGATTCGAGAGCGACTTCGCGATCCGCGTGGTGGATGCCGGCGGACGGATCTGGTTCGAGCCCTCCGCTTCGATCCGTCACCTGAAAGCACCCTCCGGCGGAACGCGCACCTGGGGACACCCGCTCACCAGCGCCTCGCCCGCGCACTCGGTCGGCGACTACTACTTCGCGCTCACCTCGGTCCCGCGCGGGAAGCGGTTTCGCTACGCTGCGCATCGGATGTTCCGCTCCGTGCGGACGCGCTTTCACCTCCGGCATCCGTGGTGGATCCCGGTGAAACTCGTGGGGGAGGTCCGCGGTCTCGCCCAGGCCCTGCTCCTGCGGCGGCGGGGAAGAGCCCTCCTCAGGATGCCGCGATGAAGAAGCGTGTCGCGATCTTCGCCTCTCACGTCATCCAGTACCAGGATCCACTCTTCCGGCGTCTCGCCGCACATCCGGAGATCGACCTCACGGTCCTCTTCGGGTCTCGCAGCGGCGCCGAGCGCTTCGTCGACCGCGACATGGGCGTCGAGCTCACCTGGGACCTCGATGCGATGCTGACCGGCTACCGGCATCGGTTCCTGAAGAACGTGTCTCCGGTCGGACTCCATGGCCGGGTCTTTCGGCTCATCAATCCCGGCATCGTTCCGCTGCTCTGGCGCGAGCGGTTCGACGCCTTCATCCCGGTCGCTGGCTGGGGGGTGGCCACGACGCTCCTCGGATGTCTGACCTGCATCGCTCGCGGCACGCCCTTCTTTCTCTATGGCGACGCCAGTTTCATCCCGCAAGCGGATTCGCTGCGCGCCAGGTTGCGCGACCGCTTCGTCCGCTGGCTGTTCTCCAAAGCGGCCGGCTTCATGGTCCTCGGAACGATGAACGCCGAGTACTACCGCTACTACGGCGCAGCAGACGATCGACTCTTCTTCATGCCCTACGCCGTCGACAACGAGCGCTTCGCACGGGACAGCAGGATCAGCGACGACGAGCGTCAGGCGATCCGCGGACGGTTCGGCGCGAGTGCGGACCTGACACTGATCCTCTTCAGTGGAAAGCTGATGGGGCTCAAGAACCCGTCGCACCTCCTCGATGCGCTCGAACGGATGGCATCACGGGAACGCGCCGGCATCGTCTACATGGGGGACGGCCCGCTGCGAGCTGCTCTTCAGGAGGACGTCCGCCGGCGCGGCCTCACCAATGTGTTCTTCACCGGCTTCGTGAACCAGAAGGAGATCCCGAGGTTCATGGGCGCGGCGGACATCTTCGTCCTGCCCTCCTCGCGTGACCAGCGCGGCACGGTCGTGAACGAAGCGATGGCCTGCGGCCTCCCTCCGGTGATCACCGACGGCGTGGGGATCTACGGTGAGGGCGACCTCGTGCGTCACGAGGAGAACGGATTCGTTTACCCCGTCGGCGACATCGAGAGGCTCGCGTCGATTCTCGACCGGCTGGTCCTCGACGCGCCCCTCCGCAGCAGGATGGGAGAGCGCAGCCGCGAGATCATCGCCACGTGGGATTTCGAAGCAGACGTCCGGGGGGTCCTCGACGCAATCCACTCGGTCGGACCGGTCAACCGAGGTGCTCGCGAATCAGAGCCGTGAGCCGGGCTCCGACGACGTCCCATCGGAACCTCTCCGCCGAAGCGACGCTGTTCCGCGCGAGCCGCTGGAGTCTGCCTCGGTCGCGCGCGAGTGCCTCGATCGCATCGGCGATCGCGACCGCAGAGCCGGGCTGAACGAGCACTCCGTTTTCCCCGTCCACCACAATGAACCGATTCCCTCCCGTATCGGTCGCGAGGACCGGAGTCCCGGCGACGAGTGCCTCGAGGGCAACGCCAGGCAGGGCCTCGCTCAAGGAAGGAATGCAGACGAGATCCGCGGAGGAGTAGATCGCACCGAGCTCGGCACGTTCGCGAGCCGGAAGGAAGCGGATCTCCGGGTGGGCCGCCGCGGCGCGGCGCAGCGGTTCGAGTCTGGGCCCGGCCCCGACGAGCGTCAGGCTGTACGCAACCCCACGATTCGACAGCAGCTCGCAGGCCGCGAGGAGATGCTCGACACCCTTCTCCACCGAGAGTCGCCCGACGTAAAGCAGACGGAGCGGCCCTTCCTGCGCACCCGCATGCGTCGTGGTCGTCCCGGCGAGTCCGAGCTCACGGCCATCGATGCCGTTCGGAACGACCTCCACCCGCCTCGCACCACCGGCCACCGCAAAGTCCGCCATGTACGGCGAGAGCGCGACGACCAGGTCTGCGGCGCGATAAGCCCGCGGCGTGACGTAGCGATAGAAGGCGGCGAGCCGCGAGTCATACATCCCTTCCGGGCGGTCGAAGATGTCGCCATGCGTGACCAGCGCGAAGCGGGCGCCGGTCCGCTGACGAAGGGGCAGCGCCGCGAGCAGGGCAACCGCGTGCGCGTGCGTGACTACGAAGTCGGGTCGCGTGCGCTCCAGGGCCGCACGCGCCGCGCGCGCGAAGGAGATCTCGTTCGGCACGTGTGCGAACCGACGCAGGAATCGAAACTCCCGAGGCGCGATCACAACCCTCTCGAACGGACCCTCGCCCGCCGTCGGGAACGAGTCTGAGATCACGTGCACCGCAAACGCGCCGGCCAGTTCGGAAGCCTGACGAAGCGCGGCACGGGCAACGCTCCCCTCTCCTCCGGCGCCGCGACAGACGACCGCAATGCGAGGCTTCATGACCACAGTTTCGACACCACGTGGCGAACGTTCACCGCAGACGCTCCTGCCAGGACTCCGGAAACGACGGCCATGGCCCAATAGAACCAGCGGCCTCGAGGGACGAAAGAAGAGAACGCGGCAAAAACGAAAGGCAGCACCGGGAGCAAGAATCGAGGGAGCTCGCTCCAGGCAAACGCCGAATCGTAGGTGAAGAGGAAGGCGACGTAGCAGCAGGCGAACACAGCTTCGACTGGGATTGCCCTGAACATCGACGCGAGCAGACCCCGCCGGAACGCAACCACCATCGCGGCGGCTGACGCAAGAATCCAGAAGCTCGTCTTGACGACGTTGAGAAGCGGCGGAGAGGAAAGGAGAGCCTTGCCGAGCGCCACGAACGGGAGCCCAACCGGCCGACCCTCCGTCCAGTCGGGCCCGTACCCTGCGAAGTGCGCTGCCGGATCGCCGTACGCAGCGGCGACTGCCGCGAGATAGGCAACGCCGATCGCCAGCGACAACGCCGTGGCCGCCGAACAGAGCATCCACCGCTTTGACATCAGCAGCGCGACGCCGAGGCCCAGAAGCGCGAAGACGCCAACGGGACGAACGAGCGTCGCATAGGAAAGGACTGCCGCAGACCAAAGCCACCGGTCCTGCCTCGCCAACAGAAAACCGGCAAAGAGCGCGAAGGCGAACACCGGCTCCGCCCCTCCGAGCGCGGTCTGCTGCAGCCAGTCGGGACTCGCGACCACGAAGAGCGCCGCGACGGTTCCGCCCCACAGCCTGAAGACCAGTACAACCGCAACGAGAGCCGCAAGGGCTGACACCACGAGCATCGCGTAGGCGTCCGAGATGCGGAGTCCAGCCGCGGCCGCGGCAGAAGCGAGTGGGAATCCCCAGAAGTACTTCCGTGCGATCGGTGGCTCGAAGCTCCATTCCCTGATGGCTTCCGAGATCCGGCCGTATTCGAGCTTGTCGCCCGATTCAAGCATCTTCTGCTCATACGCGACGAACTGCGTCAGGACCAGGACCGTCAATGCGACCGCAACAAGGAAAAGCGCGAGCACCTCGCGAAGAGTCGGGCCCGTCAGGCGTGCCCCGGCGAGGGCATCGTCACTGAGTCGGCCGTGCTCGAGACCCGGTTGCCACATCGCTGGTCTGGACCATAGCCGGGAATACTTCCAACGGCAACGGCTTTGCCGTCAGAAGTGATCACGACGATTTTCCTGCTTGCGCTCGGGATCGCGACAGTCTCGACACTCAACCGCTGGGAGAGGGGCTGGTACGCCATCGTCATCGTCGGCATCCTGCAGGATCCGGTGAGAAAGGTGACCCCGGGCTGGCCGGTGGCGATCACCTTCAGCGTCATCGCCCCTTATCTGGCGATGGTGTTCATCGCCTGGGCCCACCTTCAGACCTCACGCCGCGACCTGGAACAGCGCTTCCCCGATCTTGCTGCGGGGATGAAGGTGCTTCTGGCAATCATCTTCTTCGCAGCGCTGAACGGCGTCCTGTCGTACGGAGTCGAGTACTGGACGGTGCCGGCTCTGAGCCTGGCGACGTACCTGCTCCCGCTGCCGGCGATTCTCCTCGGCTACGCCTTCTTCGACCGTGAAGAAACCGTCCTCCGTTTTTTCCGGTTCTACGCAGTGGTTACCTCGGTCGCGCTGGTCGGCACGATCCTCGAGTACGTGCGCGTCCAGTCGCCGCTTCTCGGCCTCGTAACCCGTCAGGGCGACGTCCTCCGCCACGTTGCCGGCTACAACATGAGGCTGCTCTCGGGCTTCTATCGCGCGCCCGACGTCATGGCCTGGCACGCGGCGACACTGACCATCGTCGCACTCATCCTCAGCCTCCGGGCGAGCACAGCAAGAGCCGCCATGCTCTGGATCGCCGTGGCCGGCTGGGGGTTCACGAGCGCGATGCTCAGCGGACGTCGGAAAGCCATGTTGTACGTCCTGGTGTTTGCGCTCGTGCTCGTCTGGCGCTACTTCCGGCGCATGAACGTCGGCCAGCTGGTGACCTTTACGATCGGCCTTCTCGCACTGCTGGGAGTCATTCAGTTGATGGCACGACAGGAGTCGGAGGCGCGGATCTATGCACGCGGGAGCACGGAGGCGACCACCTCCGAGCTGTTGTCTCGGCTCGAGGGAGGCTCGATCGAGACGATCGGTCAACTCGGCATTTTCGGAGGTGGCCTCGGCACCGCAACTCAGGGCGCCCAGCATCTGCGGCCGGGTGGCGTCAAGGGATGGCAGGAGGGCGGACTCGCCAAGCTCTTCGCCGAGATCGGAGTGCCGGGCGTTCTCGCACTTGCAGTTCTGGCCGGCATCGCACTGTCCCTGCTCTACCGGGCCAGCGGTGTCCCCGACCTGCCGGGTTCTTCGCAGATCGTGAGGGTCGGGCTCTTTGCGATGGCGATCGGCAACGCCGTGAAGTTCACGACCTCCGCCCAGGCATACTCCGACCCGGGGCTCGCTCTACTCACGGCCTTCTTCATCGGCGCACTTTTCTCCTCTCTGCGGTTCGATGAGACCTTCAGCAGCGTGACTCCCGAGCCGCTGCGAACCGGGAACCTCCCCGTCCCGCATCCCACCCAGGCCGCATCCAGCGCCTAGGCGCGACCCGCGCCACGATCCGGAACGCTAGAATCAATCGATGGGCGAGGCGACGGACGGGGCAGGCGCGGAGGTCACGATCATGATCGTGACGCGGAATCGTCCCGAACTGCTTCGAGAGGCGCTGCGCCATGCCGCTCGGCAGCGGGGAGCCTCGCTCGAGGTCGTGGTCGTCGACGATCATTCCGACTACGACTGCGAGACCGTGATCGCCCCGTTTCGATCGGAGCTGCGGATCAAGGCGGTCAGGCTGCCGGCACAGTCGGGAACCTGCGTCGCGCGCAACCGCGGGATCATGGAGAGCTCGGCCGAGGTGATCGTCCAACTCGACGACGACAGCTGGCTCGTCGAACCCGATGCTGCACGCGTCCTTGCGGATTGCGTCGCGGGCGACGCCACGATCGGCGCCCTCGCCGTGCGCCTGCACTATCCCTGGAGTGGCGCGGCCAATGGCGTCGGAACCCCCTTCGAGCGCTGGCGGGGAGCGCACCTCAGCGAGGAATACTCCTTTCAAGGGTGCAGCGTCGTCCTGCGCCGCAGTGCGGCGATCGCGGCCGGAATGTACCCGGCGTCCTACATCTACTACGGAGAGGAGGACTACCTCGCGGCTCGCCTGCTCCAGGCCGGCTACCGCATCTGTCTTTTTTCGGAGCGCTCCGTGGTCCATGGTTATGACACGTTGCCGAACGACTCGATCTCGGCTGACGTTCAGAGACGCAAGAGCCTTCTGAACAGCAGCCACCTGGCGGCCACGTTTCTGTCGATCATGCCGTTTCCCCTGAACCTCGCCACCGGTGGCATGCGCCTCCTGCTCGCAGTGGCACGTGAGCGCCTTCCCATCGCTCCCATGCTGCAACGAATCCGCGAGGCACGCTCCGGTCTGCCCCACAACCCGATGAGCTGGCGTCAGGCGCTTGCCTATTTCCGCCTCAGACGGGCCGTGCGGCGCCGGCTCCGTTGAGCGGGCACGAGGCCCGCGAATCGATAGACTGCTCACCGCCTTGAAACTGCTGCATGTCGTGCCCACGTACTTCCCCGCCGTCCGTTACGGCGGGCCGATCGTGTCGGTTCACGGGCTTTGTGCCTCCCTGGCGAAACGGGGCCACGAGGTGCACGTCTTCACGACGAACGTCGACGGGGACGGCACGCTTGACGTGCCCATCGACGGACCGGTGGCGCAGGACGGCGTGTTCGTCCACTACTTCCCCTCGGAGTTCAGGCGCGTCTACTGGTCCCGCGCCATGCGCGCGGCTCTGCGAAAGGACGTTGCGCAGTTCGACTTCGTCCATGTTCATGCCGTGTTTCTCTGGCCGGGTACCGCCGCAGCGCGTGAAGCGCGGCGGCAGAGAATTCCGTACCTCGTCTCTCCGCGCGGCATGCTCGTCCCCGAGCTGTTCAAAAAGCGAAGCGGCGCTGCCAAGCGCGCGTGGCTGGAGCTGTTCGGCCGCCGCGACCTCGCGGCCGCGGCCGGTATCCACTTCACCTCGGAATCCGAAATGGACGATTGCAGGCGGCTCGGAGTCGCAATCGAACGGGGCGTCGTGGTCCCCAACGGAGTCGATGCGCCTCCGCCCCCCGAAGTGCCGCGAGACGAGACGCTGCTTCTCCACCTGGGGCGAATCTCCTGGAAGAAGCGCCTCGACCTGGTCATCCGTCATCTCCCAGCGGTCCCCACCGCGCGATTCGTCATCGCCGGCAACGATGAGGAGGACCTCACGCCTCGCCTCCAGACTCTCGCGCGAACGCTGAGCGTGGCAGATCGGGTGACGTTCTCACCGCCAGTCTTCGGCGATGAGAAGTGGGAGCTTCTCGCTCGTGCAGCGCTGTTCGTCCTAATGTCGGACTCCGAGAATTTCGGCAACGCCGTCGTCGAGGCTCTGGCGATGGAGACTCCGGTCGTCCTGTCATCCGGGGTCGGCGTGTCGAGCGAGGTCGTCGCGGCAGGCGCAGGTGCAATCGGTCTCGAGCAGATCCAGCGACTCCTGGCCGACCCGGAACTGCGGAGGGAGATGGGGCACCGCGGAAGAGCGCTCGTCGAGTCCCGCTTCGGCTGGGACGGCATCGCTCAATCGATGGAAGGTCTGTACGATTCGCTGGTCTCCCGCCGCGAATGAAGACCTCCGCAACAGGACCATCGACCTTGCTCGATCAGATCACGCCGGTCATCCTCACACGCGACGAGGCCGCGAACATCGGCCGCACGCTGGGCCAGCTCGCGTGGGCGAAAGAGGTCCTGGTCGTCGACAGCGGCTCGACCGACGGCACGCCGGAGATCGCGCGCGGCTTTGCAAATGTTCGCCTGCTCCAACGGACCTTCGACGAGCACGCCGCCCAGTGGAACTTCGCCGTGGCACAGGTCAGAACGAGCTGGTTCCTGACTCTCGATGCCGACTATTACTGTTCGGACGCGCTGGCGACCGAGCTCTCCTCGCTCGTCGTCCGCGAGGGTGTCGACGGATACGTCTCCGATTTCCGGTATGCCGTGCATGGAAAGGTCCTCCGTGCATCCCTCTACCCGTCGAAGGTCGTCCTCGCGCGAACGGGTCACGCGCGCTTCCGGCAGGATGGGCACACGCAGAGGCTCGAGGTAGACGGTAAGACCGCAGCGCTCCGGACTCCGATCGTTCATGACGACCGCAAGGACTTCCGATCATTCCTTGCCAGACAGAAGCGCTACATGGCCCGGGAGGCGGACAAACTCCGTCAGGCGGACTGGCGTTCCCTCAGCAGCGCCGGACGCATCAGAAAGCTGATCGTGGTGGCACCCCCTGCAGTCCTCATCCACACGCTCCTCGTGCGCGGCGTGATCCTCGACGGCCGGGCGGGAGTCCGGTACGCATTCGAGCGATTCGTGGCCGAGATGATCCTCTCTCTGGAACTGATCAGGCGGCGGTGACCCATCCACGCATCGTGCGAGCTCACACGCTCTTCAGCAGTACGAAGACAAGCCCCGCACTGATGGCAAGTGTCTGAAATACGACGATCGAGCGCGAGGGATCGGAGAGAAGCCTCCACCGGACGATCAGCCACGCCACGATGACGTACAGCGCGTAATAGCTCTCGAAATAGTAGGGGACGGTCAGCATCATGCAGCCGAAGATGCTCGTCCACACGGCCAGCGACCACAGGCGGACGGGATCCAACGTTCGATCGAGCAGGCTCACGATCACAGTCGCCATACCGAAGGCCACGAGCAGCGCGGTCCCGGCCAGACGCGCCCCGTACATCCCGCCACCGAGTGCCTCGATCGAGCTGCTGACCGGCCCGGCGATCTGACTCATGAACGGCGCACCGGGCTTCATCACCCCCGACACGTGAGTGAAAAGCAGTGCGAAAGGAAAGCTCGCCGCCGCGAGCCTGATGAGAGACCGGAGCGAGCCGATGACCGGGGCGATCCAGACACCGATCATCAGCAGCAGGACGATCAGTTGTCTGGCATGCAGCCTTCCGATGCCTGCATCCTCCTGAAAGACCTCCGCATACATCGGCGGCCTGAACCCACCCCAGACCGCGAAAAGGATGGCAATCGGGAGGAAGGAAAGACCGAGCACGAACGCACTCTTCAGCGCAGCCTGGCGCGAGACCCGGCCGTCTCTGAGCAACGTGAGGATGGTCAGCGCAGCGGTCGTCGCCAGCGTCGTCTGCTGCACGGTCATGCCCACCGTGAGAGCCACCGCCGCCCATCCCGAACGCCGTCGCTCCCACAACGCAAAGGCTGCCACATTGCACAGAATCGCGAGCGCGTGCAGTTTCAGAAGAAACGCCGATAGAAAGAACGTCGGCAACGTGCCGACCATCAGCACCAGCAGCGCGGCTCGCAAAGAGCTCTGGCCACGCAGAAGGTGAGCGACCACCAGTACCAGGGCGATGGCGGCGACGCTCGTGGCGGCACGCAGGAGTGCGAACGAAGGCAGCACCTGCCACAGCACGGCCTGCAGGTAGATGCCGGCCGGAGGAAAGGGCATCGGATAGTTCAGCGGAATCGCCGGCAGGCGTTCCGCAAAGAACGCGACTGCAGGAGCATAGAAAGTCTCCTCGTCGAACGTCAGCTTTGCGGTCCAGCGAGCGGCAAACCCGAACACGACCACGCCTAACGCGTAGATGCCGCTCGCCCACCAGACTTCATTCCCGCCCCTTCGTGAGCTCATCACGAGACGCGTCCGTTCACGGGGTCACCTCACCCTCCACCCCGATGCGGCTCACCTCTGCCGCCGCACGAGGATCGACCCGACGCAGGATCCGCGTGCCGAAGCCCCAGGCGCTGTGGCTCAGCGGTACTCCAAGGAAGCGAGGAACGTCACGCGGGAGGTTTTCGTGAACGACCTCGAACTGTTCGAGCCCTGCGCTCAGCCGCGGAGCAAGCCACTGAACACGTCCCGGCCCGCCGGCGCCGTTGCTCGTGAGGATCACGTAGTCGACCCCCTTCATGTCGGGGATCCCATGAACGAGGGATCGGTAGCGCACACGGTCTGCGATCGACGACCAGAACTCCGAGGCGAGAACCACGCTCCCCGGCTCGATCAGGCGATCGGCGATCTCCACATTCGCCGACAGTCGTTGCTCCTGTGGCAGCGCTGCGGAGATCAGGACGCTCCTCGCGAAGTCTGTGGTCGCCCCGAGGTACAGCGCGAACGCCACGACCACCACGGGAGCACGCACGAGTCTCTCAGCGATGGCCAGCGAACCGAATGCGATGCCCAGTGGACCCAGGAACCACAGGTAGTAGTACTTCGCCGGGAAGAGCGCGAGAAGGAGACCGCTGAGCGCGACGATGACGGCAAGACGCTGGAGATTCCGCACGTCGCGACGTCCGGAACGCACGGCTGCAAAGGCGATCACGATCAGTGCGGCCACCAGCGAAAGAACGATGCTCCGCCCGTAGGTCAGCGTGAACGCGAGGCCATAGCGATAGTCCGGCGACTGCCGTACCCCGTGCGCCAGGAACTGTCGCAAGGCGCCCGGGTGCATGGTCAGGAGTGGAGCGAGCAGACCTGCCGCACTCACAAGAGAGATCAGGAAGACGGACAGGGCTCTTCGAATCGGATGAACGGATCTCGATACGAAGAGCAGGCCGACAGCGATCAGACCGAACACCGCGGCCGCAACCACGCTCGTCACTGCGGTGCATCCCAGGAGGAGCCCGGCTCCCAGCCGGCTGAAGGAGACCACCAGGACCGCGGCCATCCCGAGACACATCGCCAGTTCGTCTGCTCGCCCCCACACCCCGAGCGGCAACACTGCGAGTGCCGCGAGCAGCGCCGGCCTTCGGTCTCCGTCGGCGGAGAATCGAAGAGTGACCCAGAACGTGAGGGCGGCCAGAAGCGCGTGGATCAGCGCGTCGAACAGCACGCTGCTCGACGGCCCGAAGCCCAGCACTTTCACGAACACGCCGAAGGCGAAGGTATACAGGGGCATGTGGCCGAACCAGACCTCCTCGACAGGCGGTTCGACATCGAGGAAACCCTGCAGCTCGGGCGCTGCGAAGCGTCCGGACTGCGCCCACTCCCTTCCGGCTGCCTTGAACGCGACCTCGTCGACCCCGGTGAATCTTCCGACGGCCAGGAGCACGCCACAGTAGATCGCGAGACCTGCGACCAGAAGCAGAACAGTTCGGTCCACCCGAACGTGAGCGCGCAGGGATTCAGGGGACATTGCAGGAACTCAGTACCCAGCCGCGACCGGAACACGCTTCAGGTGAGGGCGACCGTCCGTCCAGCGACCTCACACCCTCTGCACCATCAGATCCCCCATCACGAGGAGATCCATCTTCGTCCGCAGGAAACAGTCGAGAGCCTCGGCAGGGGTGTTGACCACCGGCTCGTTCTCGTTGAACGACGTGTTGAGCACGAGCGGAACCCCGGTGATGTCGCGGAACGCCTCGATCAGGTGGTAGTAGCGAGCGTTCTGGGCTTCGGTGACCGACTGCAGGCGGCCCGACCCGTTGACGTGGGTCACGGCCGGGATGGTCGCGCGCTTCTCCTCCCGGATCTGGTAGACCTGCAGCATGAACGGCACGTCGTAGTCGGTCTCGAACCACTCGCCGACGGCCTCGCGCAGCACGGACGGGGCGAACGGCCGGAACGATTCGCGACGCTTGATCTTGTGGTTGAGGATGTCCTTCATGTCCGCGCGGCGGGGATCGCAGACGATCGAGCGGTTGCCGAGCGCTCGCGGGCCCCATTCCATCCGGCCCTGGAACCAGCCGACGACGTTCCCGGTCGCGACCTGCTCGGCGGTACGGCGGCAGAGCAGCCGCTCGTCCTTCACTCGGTGCAGGACGCAGTGCGCATCGTCGAGGTCCTTCGCCCGTGCGATGAC
>JBAQWH010000329.1:0-7621 GCA_049298815.1 Thermoanaerobaculia bacterium
ACGCAGTCCGACGTCGTTGCGGTCATCGATCCCGCGACGCTCGAGGTCGTCGATCTCGTGCGCGCAGGCCGCGAGCCCGACGGGATGGCGCTGGCCGGCCGCTGACGGGGCGTTCGGATTTCCGGAGGGCGGACCTCAAAAGGTCAATGGCCGATCGCCGGAATGATCGTCGGGTCTCCGGTGCGGTTGTCGACCACGGAAGCGAAAGCGAAGAGGGCTCCCCCTTCGGTCCTCACCTCGATCCTCGCCCAGGCGATCGATGCGAGGGCGGTGAGGAGCAATGCGACGAAGGTCAAGGCTGGATCTCCCGACCCCCCGCATCGACTCATCATCGGTTGCGCGAAGTCCTCGAGGACCGTAGGCCGGCAGGGGCTCGCCGGTCGTGACGACGCTCGCGAGTGTCTGGGAGAGGCTCGCGACCGCGCGCTCGAAGACTGCGCGCACGGAAGCTGGCAATCGATGACCCTCCCAGGGTGCCTCACTCCTCTTCCTGAGGATCTCCGATGATGAGGGCTGCGGACTCCAGAATGGCGCGAGCCGTCTTCGCACGGGCCGATTTCAGGAGCCTCTGCACGGTGCCGCGGGAGATGAGCATCTTCTTCCCGGCCGCGGCCTGATCGAATCCCTCGACGTCGCACAGCCGCATCGCCTCGAGCTCGTCGAGATGCAGGTGGATGATCTCCACCTCCGTCATCGGAATGCCTCGCGGCTTCATGATCCGGTCGCCGTCGAATCGACGGCAGCGACGTGGCTTCCGTAGTCTTGCCATCTCTTCGATCACCCGATTTCGTGCATATGCACATCCATTATCGGCCAACTTCCGCGGTGCGACGAGGGTCGTTCTCCCCCTTCGTGACAGTTCGGACACGCAGCCGGGTTGCGCGCGGAGTGCGCTCGACCCATTGTGTGCATATGCACACTCAGTCCGGGTCCGGTACCCATGATCCGGAGGCGGTGACGTCGTGATCGTCTGGCCGATCGCCGCTGCTCTGATCGTGAGTGCTGCCGCCATCATCGGAAGCACGTCGATCCTCCTTCTCGGCTCGCGAGCGGAACGCGCCGCGGTATGGATCCTGGCGTTCGCTGTCGGCACCCTTTCCGGCGGAGCCACGCTGCATCTCCTCACCGAGGCACTGAAGCTGCGCCCCGCGCGTGACGTGATGCTGCTCTTCCTCGCCGGGATCGTGCTCTTCATTACGCTCGAGCGCGCGATCCGCTGGCGGCACTCACACGTCCACGGGGACAAGGTCTCGCATCATCATGAAGAGGCGACCGCCGAGGTGTTGCTCTGGGGCGACGCGCTGCACAACTTCACCGACGGAATCGTCCTTGGGGTGACCTTCAGCGTGAGCACCGGACTCGGCCTGGTCGCAACCATCGCGATCTTCGCGCACGAGGTGCCGCAGGAGATCGGCGACTTCGCGGTCCTCCTCGGCAGCGGCATGGAACGACGCCGCGCGCTCCTGTTGAACTATCTCTCCGCCGTGACGGTGGTTCCGGGGGCGATCGTCGCGTGGGTGTGGTCCGCCTCGTTCCACGCTGCAATTGGCTGGCTGCTGCCGATCGCAGCCGGCGGTTTCCTCTACATCGCCCTGGCGGACCTCGTTCCCTCACTCCATCATCGCCGCGGAGCCTGGGCCGGGATCGCACAGATCGCCCTGATCGCGGCCGGTGTCGCAACGATCTTCTTCACCGGCGAGATCCTCGGACATGAGTAGCGTTCAGGCGTCCGCGCCGGTGCGGCGCTGGTCGGAGATCTTCTCCCTCGGGCCGCCTGCCGGTTCGCCTTCGCGGGCGACATAGAATCGAATCGAAGGAGTTCACATGGCGACGATGACCCCCGGCGAGCTCGAAGACCGCAAGCGGTGGTTTCTCGCCCGCGCGAAGCAGTACGAGGAGCGCGGGCACGACCAGCTCCGCGTCCCCGACTTCGTCCTCGACGCCGCCGGCCCGCTCGACGGTCCGGTGCTCGACCTCGGCACCGGGAAAGGAGTCATGGCGCGCGCCCTCGCACGACACGGATACGACGTCGTAACCGCCGACGTCAGCGCCGATGAGCAGGATCTCGCCGCATTCCTCGCTGAGGAAGAGGGGGTACGGTCGATCGAGTTCGTGGAGGTCGACGGCGTGACGCTTCCATTCCGCGACGGGACGTTCGGTGCGGCGGTCACCGTCAATGCGCTGCACCATCTCGACGACGGGGCGGCCACGCTGGATGAGCTCGTGCGCGTCGTCCGACCGGGCGGGAAGATCGTCCTCGCGGACTTCACGCCCGAAGGGTTCCGGATGGTCGCAGCGCTCCACGCCGAGTCCGGCGGCGAGCATCCGGAGGGTCCGGTCACGATCGATTGGGCGCGCGGGTACCTGCACGCCCTCGGTGCGTCCGAGGTTGCGGTGAAGGAAGAACGGTTCACGCGCGTCGCCACCTTCAGGACGAGCAGCGAAGAGGTGCCGGAAGCGTTCGCAGGACTCGATCGCGCGGGACTGGTGAAGGCGCTCGGCGCATTCGCCAAGAACTGGCTCGCGCTCGACGGCAGCTGGTTCCTCGCAGCGGAGCGGCGGTTCGGGATGGACGTCGCGATGGAGCTCGACGCGGCGGCGTGGAAGCTCTTTGCCGCGGCCGAAGCCCGAAGGACCATGGAGGTGTTCTCGATTCCGGCAGGGGGAGGCCTCGACGCACTCGAAAAGGCGCTGCGGTACCGGATGTACAGCTTCATCAACCCGCATCGCGTCGAGCGTTCCGAGGATGGATCGGCTCTTCGCTTCTTCATGGAGGAGTGCAGGGTTCAGCAGACGCGCAGGCGAAAAGGACTTCCCGACTTTCCGTGCAGGCCAGTCGGCGAAGTCGAGTTCACGACCTTCGCACGCACCGTCGATCCGCGGATCGAGACCTCGTGCATCCACTGCCCGCCCGACCGCGACGCAGACGGACACTGCGCCTGGCAGTTCCGCCTCGCCGGGCCGTAGATGTGCTCAGTGCTGTCGCTCAACGGAGACGCCGGGAGGCGGCTCGCGGCCGCACCCGAGTTCCGTTCGTTCCGGGAGCGATCTCGCCACGTACAGCGCCGCCGCTGCTGCGGCGTCGTCCACATCCGTGAGCGCGACTTCGAGGCCCCACGATACGAGGTCGTCGTACATGTGGGCTCCCATCCCGCGGGCGATCACGACGTCACAGCCGCTCAGCGCGTCGATCATCTTCTGATGCCGGACAGGCCGCGTTCCCGGCGTGCAGCTGCACTCGTGATCCTCTGCCTCGACCGCCCGGTAGCTCGCCGGCCCGAGACGCCGGTTCGTGACGCTGTAGACGACGAATCCACGCGCCAGGCCGAAATGCTCGGCGACGCCGACCCGGTCATCGGATGCCACAGCCACCTTCATGAGCGCCCTCCTTCCGCTGCGCGCCCGAGGAACCCCCGAGGGACTCAGGGACCGAGGGACCGAGGGACTTTGGTTGCGGCGTTGTCTCCGTGGTGACCCTTCTGGGCGATCGGGACCGGTGCCGTCCCTCACGCCGGACTCCGTGTGCGGGCACGCGCGACGTGACTCAGTGGTGCGGGTGCGCGTCGCCGTGACAGCCGCCGCCACCGCAGGCGGATTCGAGGGACGGATTCGTCAGCCCCTGCGCCTCGAACGACTCTACGGCGGCGGACACACGCTCATCGTCGGTGATGAACACCGGGACCCCCGCCTCGTAGAGCCGAGCCAGGGCGCCGCGTCCCAACCCGCGGCAGATCACGACTTCTGCGCCGGAGCGCGAAATCGCTTCGAGCGGATTGCAGTGACCGTGATCGTGGTCCGCGGCACCGTTCCGGATGACTTCCGCGGTGTTGGTCGCGCGATCGACCACGGTGAAGAAAGGGGCGCGTCCGAAATGTCCGGCCAGGATGCCGTTCAGGCCGGCGTCGTCCTCAGTGGGGATGCAGATCTTCATTGATGCTCCTTTTCATGACTGGTCGGGGTTCTCGATGACGAGCGCCGCGGAGCTGACCAGCGCTTCGACGACTTTTGCCCGTCCCGATGCGAGAAGCCGCTGAACGGTCCCGCGTGAGACCTCCATGCGACGCCCGGCTGACTCCTGCTCATGTCCTTCGAGGTCGCAGAGCCGGAGAGCTTCGAGCTCCGCGAGCTCGAGCCTGATGATCGCGAGGTCGGACATCGGAATGCTCCGAGGCTTGAAGACCCGGTCTCCGTCGAATCGTCGGCAGCAGCGGGGTTTGACTGGTCGCGGCATTGTGTGCATATGCACAATACTGCGATCACTATCCGGCGATTGTGCGGCGGGTCACACGTGTCCGGACCGTCGCGCCGCTCCGGAGCAGCAGCGAGAGCTCGCTAGTGACGTCCGTTCGTCAATCGTAGGCCCTGCGCGTTCCCTCGTCGGCGAGCGTCGGCTCGAGAAGCGCGCTCCACTTCGGGTCGCACCACGTCTCGCATCGCTCGTGGGTCGTGAAGTACTTCTGCGGGATCGGATGCGTGCCGATGACCACCTCGACTCCGTGCTTCTCCGGAATGAAACGGAGGAAGTAGTCGAGGTGCGGGCAGGGTGGATATCCCACCACCATCCCCGTGGCCAGATGGATGACCTCAGCCCCATTCCTGATCATCTCCTCGGGGGCGTATTCGATATTGCCACCCGGGCAGCCACCGCAGCTCGTGAACCCGACCAGCTCGACCTCGCGGCCGTCATACACGGAGAACGCACCTTTGCGCTCCCGTAACGCACGCAGGCATTTGCCTGCGGCACACGAGCGATAGCGGTCACAGATGATGATCCCGAGATGAACCGTGGAGTCCATGAGCAACCTCCTTCGACGCTGACAGGCGGCCAGTGATCTGGCGAGATGCGATCGCTGGCGCTTCGAAGAGAACATATGCTCGCCACTCGAGTGGCGAAGACGCCGGCATCACCATCGTCGTTGTCGGCGCGCATGGATCCCGGAACCGGGCCCGTCCCCTGCAGGAAGATGACTCGTGCCTAAGACCTACAGCGCCGGTGGCCGCACTCTCCCCGGCCCCTCGCCGGGCGGACCCGACCAGCATGCAGGACGATCGTGGCGCGAGCGTTTTGGGGCGCTCGGCAACGTGCGGCCGTTCCTGGCGATGGTGTGGCGCACCAGCCCGTCGCTCACCGGATGGAACCTCTCGCTGCGCATCGTGCGCGCGCTCCTTCCGGTCGCCACGCTCTACGTCGGCAAGCTGATCATCGACGAAGTGGTCGCGCTCTCCTCGTCGGGGCGCGTGCCGGCCGACCTTGGAGAGTGGTTCGCGAGCGGCCTGTTCGAGCGGCTGCTGACGCTCCTCCTCCTCGAGTTTCTCCTCGCGGTCGTCGCCGACATCCTCGGACGCGTCGTCTCCCTGCTCGACTCGCTCCTCTCGCAACGTTTCTCGGACGCGACGAGCATGCGGCTGATGGAGCACGCAGCGACGCTCGATCTCGAGGACTTCGAGGACAGCGACCTGCAGGACCGTCTCGAGCGCGCGCGTCGCCAGGCCTCGGGGCGCATGACGCTCATGTCGCAGCTGTTCGGCCAGGCGCAGGACGTCGTCACGATCATCGCGTTCGCGATCGGGCTCATCGCGTATGCGCCCTGGCTCATCGCTCTCCTCCTCCTCGCCCTCGTCCCCGCCTTCCTCGGCGAAGCGCACTTCAACGCGCAGAGCTATGCGCTCGACTACAAGCGGACGCCCGAGCGGCGAGAGCTCGACTACCTCCGCCAGACCGGTGCGAGCGTCGAGACGGCGAAGGAGATGAAGATCTTCGGCCTGCACGGGTTCCTGCTCGCGCGCTATCGAGAGCTTGCGATGCGTTTCTACGACGCGAGCCGGATCCTGGCCACGCGCCGCGCGTCCTGGGGCGCGCTGCTCACCGCGATCGGCACGATCGGTTACTACGTCGCGTACGCCTACATCGCGTGGCGGACGCTGCGCGGCGAGTTCACCATCGGCGATCTCACGTTCCTCTCAGGCGCATTCCGCCGCCTGCGCAATCTCCTCGAAGGTCTGCTCATCGGCTTCTCGCAGGTGGCCGGCCAGGCGCTCTACCTCGACGACCTCTTCTCATTTTTCGAGATCGAGCCCGAGATCGTCTCACCCGAACATCCGCGCCCGTTCCCTGCTCCGATCCGCGAAGGCTTCGTGTTCGACGCGGTCGGCTTCCAGTATCCAGGTGCCGAGCGCTGGGCCGTGCGCAATCTGTCGTTCTCGCTGCGCGTCGGCGAAGTGCTCGCGCTGGTCGGCGAGAACGGCGCTGGAAAGACCACGCTCGTCAAGCTGCTGGCGCGGCTTTACGACCCGGACGAAGGGCACATCACGCTCGACGGTCACGACCTGCGCGAATACGACGTCCGCGCACTGCGCGCCAACATCGGCGTCATCTTCCAGGACTTCGTCCGCTACCAGATGACCGCCGCGGAGAACATCGCCGTGGGCCGCATCGAAGCGCTGAACGATCGCGCACGCATCGTAGAAGCCGCGCGCGCCAGCACTGCGGACGCAGTCATCGAACGCCTGCCGAACGGCTATGACCAGATGATCGGAAAGCGGCTGCGGAACGGCGTGGAGCTGTCAGGAGGCGAGTGGCAGAAACTGGCCATCGCCCGCGCCTACATGCGCAAGGCGGAAGTGCTGATCCTCGACGAGCCGACCGCCGCGCTCGATGCAAGGGCGGAGTTCGAGGTCTTCCAGCGCTTCAAGGAACTGAGCGCAGGCAAGACCGCCGTGCTCATCTCCCATCGCTTCTCGAGCGTGCGGATGGCGGATCGCATCCTCGTGCTGGCCGATGGAGAGATCGAGGCGGCAGGAACTCACGAAGAGTTGCTGACCACGTCGCGCCGCTATGCGGAGCTGTTCGAGTTGCAGGCAGCGGGGTATCGGTGACGCATGGCACACTTCGCAAGCACGACGTCCAGGGCAATCACGCAAAGCAATCGTTCGTCGAGGGAAGAGAGGATCTGATGGCTACACCCGTGACCGTAAGCTTGCGTGGCTCGTTCCGCACCGAAGTGACTGCCGGAAAACACTCGTTCGTGCTCGACGAGCCGGAGAGCGCCGGCGGCACCGACGAGGGTCCGACGCCGTACGACGCGCTGGGCGCTGCGCTCGGCGGATGCACCGCGATGACGCTCCATTTCTACGCGCGGCGGGAGAAGTTTCCGCTCGACGGCGTCGACGTCGAGGTCCACTACAACCGGGAGCACGCGAAGGACTGCGCGGAATGCACCACGACGAGCGGGTACATTCACCGCTTCCGCGTCGTGATCACGCTGCACGGAGACCTGACGGCGGAACAGCGAACCAAGCTGCTCGAGATCGCGGGGCGCTGCCCGGTCGCAAAGACGCTCGGCTCCGAGATCCTGATCGACGAATCTCTCGCCTGACGGGCCGCGCGGGGCGAGGGTCATCGCGATGCATCACGTCGATGACCTTGCATTGCGCGGAGAAGGTCCCGAAGGCGGATGAGACCTCACGTTCCGCGCACCGAGGACGAGTTGTGGTCGGCGCCCGGCATTACCCTCTCCCGGCGGGGCTCCCGGCGGGAGAGGGTCGGCCTGATGGTGCTGCTGCGCAAAACGTGCTCGCTCGCTCCCCGACCTCCGCAGCACCATCGGGCCGGGGTGAGGGG
>JBAQWH010000330.1:0-1967 GCA_049298815.1 Thermoanaerobaculia bacterium
GTGGAGCACGCGCTCGACATGCTCGCGGAGAAGAAGGTCGTCGAGCTCGACTCCGACCGTCGCGCGGCGATGGTCAGCAACCTGCTCGTCGTCCTCTGCTCCGACAGGCACACCCAGCCGGTCATCAACACGGGGACGATCTACCAATAGGTTCCCATGGCTGATCGAAAGCCATTTCTCCTCCGGATGGATCCGGCCGTGTTCGAGGCTCTGCAGCGTTGGGCAGATGACGACCTGCGGAGCCTCAACGGCCAGATCGAGTACCTGCTGCGGAAGGCGCTCGCAGAAAGCGGGCGGAGGAAAGAGAAGTCAGAAGTCAGAAGTGTGAAGTAAGAAGTGTGAAAGCCCACCCGCCCTTTCCCACTTCACACTTCACACTTCACACTTCACTCTTCTTGCTATCCTCGCGCGCCGTGACCCTACCCCGTTGGCTCCGCGCGGCGACCGCGTCCCTGGTCTTCGCCGGTGCGCTCGCGATCTACCTGCTGACTCTCGCGCCGACGACCGCGTTCGTCGACAGCGGGTTCCTCACGGTCGCGGCCTGGTCGCTCGGCAACGCGCATCCCCCCGGGTTTCCGCTCTATCTGCTCGTGACGCACCTGTTCACGATCCTCCCGGTCGGGACGGTGGCACTCCGCGCGAACGTCGCCTCCGCCGTCTTCGCCGCCGGCGCGTGCGCTTTCGTTGCGCTCGCGATCGGTGAAGCGCTTCGCTCGACAGTCGCACGGGTCGCACCGCCGGTCGCCGGCAGGAAGAAAGGGAAGGCGCCGTCGCCCGTGGCAACCGGCTCACCCACCGCGGGCCTCCTTCCCCTCGTCGTCGCGATGCTGACGGGAGGC
Organism: Thermoanaerobaculia bacterium; assembly: GCA_049298815.1. Classification (GTDB taxonomy): domain Bacteria; phylum Acidobacteriota; class Thermoanaerobaculia; order Gp7-AA8; family Gp7-AA8; genus JBAQWH01. The sequence goes on from JBAQWH010000330.1 coordinate 840, forward strand.
CTCACCCTCGCGTCCTCGCGGACGCTCTGGTCGTGGGCGACGATCGCGGAGGTCTACGCGCTCAACACCTTCCTGATCGCGATCCTCGTCTGGATGTCGCTCGTGTGGCGGCGGACACGCGACACGCGGCTGCTCTACGCGATCGCAGGACTGGCCGGCCTGGCGCTCGGCGTCCATCACCTGACGATGGCGATGGCGTTGCTCGGCATCGTGGTGCTGATGGCTGCGGCCGGAGGCGCGGCCTTCCTCCGCTCGCGCCCTCTGGTCGTGTCGCTCGTGATCTTCGCGGTCGCGCTCGTCGCGATCTACGCCTATCTGCCGCTCGCCGCGTCGCACGATCCGCCGCTCAACTGGGGCGATCCGAGCTCGTTCTCCCGGATCGTCGACCACGTCACCGCGAAGCAGTACCGGTCCTACGTCTCCACGAGCGACCAGTCGAGCCAGGCCGACGACATCGTCCGGATCCTCGGGCGCGACTTGAACGCGTACGGCCTGCCGCTGTTCCTCGCACTGGCCGGTCTCATCGTCCTCGTTCGTCGCGACCGTGCGCTCTTCGCAACGCTCGCGGTGATCTCGCTCGCGGCGTGCGTCTGGATGCTCGTCTACCCGATCGTCAACGACGAGGACGCGTACCTCCTGCCGGTCTTCGTCTGCCTCGCGATCGCCGCCGGGGTCGGCGCCTCATCCCTCACGCGGTGGAACGCCGGCTTCGCGATCGTGCTCGGACTGCCGCTGCTCGCGATCGGCCTGCAGTGGGAGGCACGCGACCGCAGCGGCTTCATCGCTCCCCGCCTCTACGCAGAGAACGTGCTCCGCGGGATCGAGCCGGACGGCCTGCTGATCACGAACGACCAGGATCTGTACGGCGCGCTCCTGTACTACCAGAACGCGGAGAGGATGCGACCCGACGTGCGGGTCGTGCACCATGCCCTGCTGACGCGCTCCTGGTACCTGAGCACGCTCGAAGGGAAACACCCCGAGCTCGCGCGGCGTGTCGTCGCAGAGCTCGGTGCGGTTCGCACGCCGCTCGCGCTCATCGAAGCGGGCGGGCCGCAGGGGGAAGACCCCGCCGTGCGCAACGACTTCTATGCGCGCCTCGACGAGCTGGTGCTCGCGCTGATCCAGACG
>JBAQWH010000331.1:0-7818 GCA_049298815.1 Thermoanaerobaculia bacterium
CGTGATCGGCGGCGCGGTGGACCACGCCCTCGGATGGCGCGCCGCGTTCTGGGTCGCCGGGATTCCGGGGATCCTGCTGTCGCTCCTCGTGCTGACGGTCGCCGATCCGCTCCGCGGCCAGAACGATGCGGAGGCCGTCCCGCGACCGCGTCTCGGGCTGTTCGCCACCTATCTCGATCTGCTCCGCAACCGGACATACATCCTCAGCGTTCTCGGCTACGCGGCGTACACCTTCGCGCTGGGCGGTCTCGCGTTCTGGATGCCGGCGTGGCTCGAGCGGGCGCGCGGCATGACCCGTCCCGAAGCGACGGTCACCTTCGGCGTCATCGCGCTCGTGACCGGCTTCGTCGGGACCTTCTCCGGCGGATGGCTCGGCGATCGGTTGCTGAAGCGCACGCCCCAGGCCTACCTCTGGGTCTCAGGGATCGCGACGCTCGCCGCGGCGCCGGTGACGCTGCTCGGACTGACGAGCACCGATCGATGGGTCTATCTTCCTGCGATCGTCGTCGGCGAGATTCTGATCTTCGTCTCGACCGGACCGATCAACTCGGCGATCCTCAACGCGGTCTCGCCCGTCGAACGTGCGACCGCGGTCGGTTTGTCGGTGTTCCTGATGCACTTCCTCGGCGACATCCCCTCGCCGCCGCTGATCGGGATGATCTCGGATGCCTCGTCGCTCGCGCGGGCGCTGGTCATCGTGCCCGGCGCGATCCTCATCTCCGGCGCGATCTGGACGTTCGCGGCGTGGGAGGCGGGGCGGAGAGGGGGATAGGACAATAGGACCGATAGGACCGATAGGACCAATAGGACCGATGGGACCGATGGGACGAATGGGACCGATGGGACGAATGGGAGCAAGGAGAGGACCTGAGTGATCTCTCCCGACTTCGGGGGAGGGTGGGTCTCATAGGTCCCATGGGTCCCATTCGTCCCATGGGTCCCATGGGTCCCATCGGTCCTATCCCACAAACTCTCGCGCGAACCGCGCGAACGCCCAGACGTCCGCGAAATTCGAGACCAGCCCGAGAGACACGCGGACTGCGCCGGTCGATTTGCCGTCGATGCACATGCGGAAGTCGTCGAGTGTCAGGTGTCCGGTGTGCTGGTTGAAGCAGGTGAGGATTTCGTTCTTCTCGATGCCGAGGGCCATCTCGCCAGCTCCGGGGTTGCAGAAGCAGCCGGTTCGGATCGAGATGTTCTGCGTGGCGGCCTTGTCTTCGACGAGGCGGTGGTCGATGACGTGGCCGCCGGCGTCGTAGAAGTTCATGGTGATCGTGCCGCCGCGCGCGGCGCTGCCTGCGGGGCCGTAGAGCCGGATCAGCGGCGCGCCGTTCGGATGGCGGATCGAGGTGAGCGTGTCGAGGAGCCAGCCGGTGAGGTCCGCGACGCGGTCGTGGATCGTCTCGACGCCGATCGCCTCGATCAGATCGAGGCCGTGGTCGACCGCGGGGATCATCAGGTAGTTCGGGGTCCCGTCCTCGAACGCCGCCTCGCCGATCGCGAGGACATGGCGGTCGGCCTGCACGGAGGCGACCTCGATCGTCCCGCCGGCGAACCACGGGCGGTGGAGCTTCACGAGCGCATCGCGACGGGCGATCAGCGCGCCGATCCCGGTCGGGTAGCCGAAGATCTTGTAGAACGACAGCGCCACGTAGTCCGGCTTGCAGAGCGTGAGGTCGAGCGGGTTCGTCGGCGCGAATGCGGCCGCGTCGAGGAGGACGTCCCACCCGTACGCCTTCGCGCGCGCGACCCACGACAGCGGGTGCTGCACGCCGGAGAAGTTCGATTGAGCGGGATACGCAAAGAGGTTGTTGTGGCCCGGCTTCGCGAGCGAGAAGTACTCGTCGAGGTGACGCTCATCGACGCGGAGCTCGGGCAGCGTGACCGGGATGTAGGTCGTCTGCGCGCCGTGGGCACGGTCGAACTCGCGGATGCCGTTGACCGAGTTGTGGTTGTCGAAGGTCAGGAGGAACTGGTCGCCCGCTTCGAACGGGTACGACTCGCCGACCAGCTTGAGCGCCCCGCTCGCGTTCGACGTGAAGACGACCGTGTACTCGTCCGGCGAAGCGTTGAAGAAGCGCAGCACGCGTTCGCGCGTTTGCGCCACGAGCTTCGTGGCGAGGGCCGACGTCGGGTTTGCCGAGTGCGGATTGCCGTAGACGCCGCTGAGGAGCATCTCCTGATGCGTGCGCACCTGCCGTGCCGCGTAGAGCGACCCGCCGGTGTAGTCGAGGTAGACGTGGCCGGTCGCGTCGAGGCGGGAGTAGTCGGACGCGCGGAGGTCGTCGAGCACCGCAGTCGCGGCGTAGCGGGGATGGGTCCGGTGAAACTCCGCAAGCTCGTCGGCGAGGGGGCGGGTGGTGGGGGTGGCCGTCATGCGCCTCGGAGTATGCCGCAGCTGCGCGAAATGCGGATGTGACGGCCCCCTCCCATAACGAAAAAGGGGCGAGCCGTGAGGCTCGCCCCTTCCTGACCACTGACCACTGACCACTGGCCACTTGAAGACTAGTACATCCCGCCCATACCACCGCCCATTGCTGCGGCTGCGGCTGCGGCGTTGGCACCCTTGTCATCTTCCTTGATCTCGGAGATGAGGGCCTCGGTCGTGAGCATAAGGCCCGCGATCGAGGAGGCGTTGAGGAGCGCCTGCTTGGTGACCTTGGCCGGGTCGATGATGCCGGAGGTCATCATGTCGACGACCTTCTCGTTGCGTGCGTCGAAGCCGTTGGTGCCGCCGGCCTTGCGCACTTCGTTGAGGAGGACCGAGCCTTCGAGGCCGGCGTTGATGACGATCTGGCGGAACGGCTCCTCGAGGGCGCGCTTGATGACGTTGACGCCAACCCTCATGTCGCCTTCGGCCTTGACCTTGTCGACCGCTTCGATGGCGCGGAGAAGGGCGACGCCACCACCTGGAACGATGCCTTCCTCGACCGCGGCCTTGGTCGCGTGCATCGCGTCCTCAACACGCGCCTTCTTTTCCTTCATTTCGGTCTCGGTCGCAGCGCCGACCTTGATCACGGCGACGCCGCCGACGAGCTTGGCGAGGCGCTCCTGGAGCTTCTCGCGGTCGTAGTCGGAGGTCGTGTCGTCGATCATCTGGCGGATCTGCTTGACGCGGCCGGCGATTGCTTCCTTGTGCGACTTCTCGTCGGTGTCGGTGACGAGCGTGGTGTTGTCCTTGTCGAGGGTGACCCGCTTGGCATCACCGAGGTCTTCCCACTTGACGTTCTCGAGCTTGACGCCGATGTCCTCGGAGATGAGGCGGCCGCCGGTGAGGATCGCGATGTCCTCGAGCATGGCCTTGCGGCGATCGCCGAAGCCAGGCGCCTTGACGGCGGCGACGGTGAGCGTGCCGCGGAGCTTGTTCACGACGAGCGTGGCGAGCGCCTCACCCTCGATGTCCTCGCTGATGATGAGGAACGGCTTGCCCTGACGGGCAACCTGCTCGAGGATCGGGAGGAGGTCCTTCATCGAGGAGATCTTCTTCTCGTAGATGAGGATCTTGGCGTTCTCGAGGACCGCTTCCATCCGCTCCGGATCGGTCACGAAATACGGCGAGAGGTAGCCGCGATCGAACTGCATGCCCTCGACGACTTCGAGGACGGTGTCGAGGCCGCGGGCCTCTTCGACGGTGATGACGCCGTCCTTGCCGACCTTCTCCATCGCCTGGGCGATGATGCCGCCGATCTCTTCGTCGTTGTTGGCCGAGATGGTGCCGATGTGCTGGATGTCGCTGCCCTCGACAGGGCGGGACATCTTCTCGATCGCCTCGACGGCCGCGCGGACGGCTGCTTCGATGCCGCGCTTGATCTCCATCGGGTTGGCGCCGGCGGTGACGTTCTTGACGCCCTCGCGGAAGATCGCCTGCGCGAGAACCGTGGCGGTCGTGGTGCCGTCTCCGGCGATGTCGGAGGTCTTCGAAGCGACCTCGCGGACCATCTGGGCGCCGGCGTTCTCCAGCTCATCCTTCAGCTCGATCTCCTTGGCGACGGTCACGCCGTCCTTGGTGATCGTGGGGGAGCCGAACTTCTTCTCGATGACGACGTTGCGGCCCTTGGGACCGAGGGTGACCTTGACCGCGTCGGCGAGCTTGTTCACGCCGCGCAGGATCGCCTGGCGGGCGTCTTCGCCGTATGTGATGCGCTTTGCCATTGAATTTCTCCTCTGATGTTGTTCGGACTACTCGACGATGGCCAGGACTTCGTCTTCCCGCAGGATCGTGTACTCGACGTCGTCGACCTTGATGTCGGTGCCGGAGTACTTGCCGATCAGAACGGTGTCGCCCTGCTTGACGTCGAGCTTCATCCGCTTGCCGTCTTCGTTGAACTTGCCCTCGCCAACGGCGATGACTTCCGCTTCCTGCGGCTTCTCTTTGGCGGTGTCGGGGATGATGATTCCGCCGCGCACCTGCTCGCCGGCTTCTTTGCGCCGGACCACGATGCGGTCATAGAGCGGTCTGAGTTTCATGGGTAATGCTCCTTTCGGGGTGTGTTTTGTTGAAGTTGCCGCGACCGGGGCCGCGATTTGGCTACGCGTTGTTAGCACTCAACTCTTGCGAGTGCTAACAATATGCACGGGCGAGCGAGTTGTCAAGGGAGAGTGAAGAGTGAAGAGTGAAGAGTGAAGAGTGAAGAGTGAAGGTCAGTGGTCAGTGGCCAGTGGTCAGTAGGAGAACCCCGAGGAACCCCGAGGAACCCGAGGAACCCGAGGAACCCGAGGAACCCCGAGGGACTCAGGGACTCAGGGACTCAGGGACCGCCCGCTCCTACCGCCGCAGCTTCCGCCACCGATGCCGCGGCCGCGGGAGGGTGATCCATCCCTTCCACCCGAACCAGCCGAGCATCAGGACGGCGGTTCCGATCATCAGGCCGAGCGCCATCGGGTAGCCGTGCAGCCAGTGGAGCTCGGGCATGTGCTCGAAGTTCATGCCGTACACGCCGGCGATCAGCGTCAGCGGCAGCATGATCGCGGAGAAGATCGTGAGGACCTTCATGATCTCGTTCGTGCGGTTCGCGACGACCGAGAGGTACGCCTCCATGGTGCTGCCCATCTGATCGCGGGCGATGTCGATGGTCTCGGCGATCCGGTACATGTGGTCGTAGACGTCGCGGAAGTAGATGAGGTGGTCGCGCTGGATGAACTTCGCGTCGCCGCGGGAGATCTGGTTGAGGAGATCCCTCTGCGGAAGCGAGTGTCGGCGCAGCACCGAGAGATCGCGCTTGAGGTGGAGGAGCTCGTCCATCTGGGCGTCGTCGGCGTTGTCGAAGATCTTCTCCTGCAGCTCCTCGACGCAGTCCTCGATCGATTCGACCACCGGGAAGTGCGCGTCGACCATCTGGTCGACGATCGAGTAGAGGAGGAAGTCGGGTCCGTTGGCGAGGAGGCGCCGGTCCGCCGAGAGCCTGCCGAAGATGTCGTCGATGGCCTGGAGCGGCCGGTTGTGAACGGTGAAAAGGAAGTTCCTGCCGAGGAACGCAGCGACTTTTCGTGTCTCCGAGGCGTGCTCGTTGAGGTTCAGGTCGACGGTGCGGAAGATGAAGAAGTCGTAGTTGGCGAACGAGTCGTACTTCGGCAGGGTGTTGCCGGACAGCGAGTCCTCGGCGGCCAGCTCGTGAAAACCGAAGCGATCCTCGAGGAGCGGCTCGATCGTGTCGTGTGCCGGGTTCTGGATGTCGACCCAGAGCCGCGCTTCCGACTCGCGATCCCATTCATCGATCAACTCGGCGTTCCCCTGCCGGAGACTGTCGCCCGAGAGAAGGGAGGCACGAATGAACGTCACGGGGCGGATGATAGCCGAGGCGGAAGAACGAAGAGTGAAGGGTGAAGAGTGAAGAGTGAAAGGGCGGGAGGGCTTTCACTCTTCACTCTTCACCCTTCTTAATCAGCGCTTCGTCAGCCGTCGTCCCGATCTCGCAGGCTCGGACCAGCCGAGGTCCATCAGGAGGGCGGGTGTGAGGTCGAGGCCGTGGAGGAGATCGGTGTTGACGTCCGGCTCCATCAGCACGTTCGGGCTCGCGGTGATGTCGAAGTGGAACAGCGACGATCCCGGTTTGACGGTGCACGGCGTGTAGAGACGCACGCTGCCCTCGCGCGCCGTGCCGGCGAGCTGGCTCGCATTGGTGCGGAGCTGGGCCGTCACGCCAGAGGCGAGCTGAGCGCGGATCAGGTTCCCGTCCTCCTGGCGGACGCTGACGACCGGGATCACGATGTCGCTCGAGTCGCCGGACGGCGCCATGCCGGGGGGGAGGCAGTCCTCTTTCCGGTTGTCGACGATGACGATGCCGATCGCACCGGCCGTCTGGGCGTTCCGTGCCTTGATCGTGAACGCGCACTCGCCGCGGTCTGCGAGGGCGATCTTGCCGGCGACCTGAAATTCATTCGTAAGAGTCGTGCAGGCATCGAGGGTCGAAGGGGTGGTGCCGTTCGCCTCGTCGAGCGCTGCGACGATCGCTCCGTTCATCGAGGAGCGATCCACCGCGGGACCGAACGTCGCCGTGCCGATGTCGTATCCGCCGGCGATCGACGCCGGGGCGCTCACGTTGAGCATCGTGGTTGGGAGCAGCCACTGGCGGGCGGCCGTGTTGGCGCGGGGTCCATCCCAGACGATGTTGCCGGTGTTGAGGAGCGAGGCCTCGCGCTGCGCCAGGGTCATCTGGTCCCAGCGCGCCTTGGTCGTGGTGTCGTAGATGAATGTCTCGAAGATCGACGGGCGGTTGTTCGTGAACTGAGGGACCGACGCGGGGCCTGAGAGGCCGAGGCCGTGGCCGAGCTCGTGAAGCACGACGACGAAGAGGTCCCAGTCCTCGCCCGCCTTGCGGTCGAGGCCGTAATACCAGCCGGCCTCACCGAGGCAGCTCGCAAGGTCGACGTCGGAATTGAAGCGGACGAAGATGTCGGCCTTGTCCGGGCTGAGGTCTCTGCGGGCCAGTTTGTTCGCGAGCGCGACCGGGTAGTAGACGTTGATCTTCGGTGCGTTCGCGAAGTTGACCGCGAACTCCTGCGGCCCCGCGTGACCGAGCACGCCGGTCGTCTCGGTGCAGGGGGTCGAGGTGATCGGGGAGAACGTCGCTTCGATGACGATCTCCACGTCGCTCTCGAGTGCCTTGCTCCAGGTCTCGGCCGCTGCGAGGAAGACGTTGAGCCGCTGCTGGCCCAGGGTGGTCCCTTCGTTGCCGCCGACCGGTGCGACCGGTGTCGGATCGTTGAAGCCGATCCCCGCCGCATCGATGTTGCGGACCGTCAGCTTCGCCGCGGTCGCCGGACCCGCGAGCGCAAGCGCGAGGATCGAGAGGAGGGCGATTCTCCGGAGCATCACTGAACCTCCGAGCGCGACTTCTTGCGCAGCTCGCTGGACGGCGCTTCGAGCATCCCGCGCAGGGCCTCGTCGCTGTCGACGCAGCCGATCACTTTCGTCCCGTCCGACGTGATGCGGCCGACGAGGATCTGGTGCGTGGCGGCGGGGATCAGCTCCAGCGCCGGCTCCCCCTCGATCGGCAGCTGTGCGAGGACGGTCAGTGCGGACGAGGGAAGGAGCGTCGCGATCAGCGAGGCCGGCTCCGGGGTCTCGGGCGGATCCGATGCGAACGCAGCAGGAGCCGCAATGGCAAAAAGAGTGACGCAGAAAAGCGGGCGGACGAATCCCATGGGACCTCCAGACGACAGGGGGCGCCTCGGCTCGAGGCGCCCCGCAGACTCACTTGTGTCCGGATATGGTACGGCAATCCGGAGCGATCAGCCGCGCCGTCCCATTCCGGCGGGGCGGCCGGTGGTCGGTCCGCTCTCGGCCGGCTTGGCGGGCGAGGATCCGCCGTTCGGCGC
>JBAQWH010000332.1:0-2274 GCA_049298815.1 Thermoanaerobaculia bacterium
CTGGGAAGCGAGCCGTTCACTCCAGCTGACGCGGGTGGCCGGCGGGATCGCGACCTTCCCGGGTGCAGCGGTCCGGGTCGCGTCCAGCGGCACCGACGTTCTCGTGGTCTCGAGCGGATCTCCGGTCGGATCGACCCCGTTCACGATGTCGCACGTCTCGGTCGCGACCGGCACCGTCATGCACCAGCCGGCCGGGACGATCCCGGCCGCCGGAACCCTTCGCCGCGCGTATTTCGACCGCTCTTACTTCGTGGAGTGGACGACGACCGACGGCTCGTGGATCGCGAAGACCGACGGCGCCGCCGTCCAGGACCAGTACCCGATCCGATCGCTGGCCGACCACCTCGTGCTCAGCGCCAACGGCACGGCCCTGCATGTGTGGGATCGCGGGATCGAGGGGGTAACCTTCGAGGTCGGCGGCAACCCAACGCCTTCCTCCGAGGCCTACCCGATCACCTTCTCGCCGCAGCCCGAGCTCCTCGTGGACGCCGATGCGGGCATCGATGAAGTGGCGCTGCTCTGGTACGAGATCCTCCCGGTCGAGAAGAAGCAGCAGCTGTGGTTCGCCGTCTACGCGAAAGCGACCGGCGTCCTGTCGAACCGGTTGCAGCTGACCGACGAGCCGTACGATCCGACGCGTCCGCCGAGCGGCGCGGTGGCCTCGCACGACCGCTTGATGATGATCGCGTGGAGCGATTCGGAAGGGCTCTGGTTCCGCCGGCTCCATGCGGACGGCACCTGGATCGACAAGAACCCGCGCATGATCAAGGCGCGCGGCGTCGGCGTCGGGCCGATCGAGATCACGCCTCACGGTCTCGAAGCGCTCGACGACGGGTTCCTCTTCGCCTGGACCGAGTGGAAGGACGAACGGACGACCGGCATCGAAGCCGCGATCGTCGGAGCAAACGGCGCCATCGTCCCCTACCCGGTTGCCGTGACGCCGTTCACCTCGCATCCCGGACGCGTGGCGATTGCTGCGACTACCCGCGGAGTGGTCCTCGCCTGGAGCGACCTCGCGGCGGCACTCCCTCCGATCGACGGCGAGATCTCGTTTCCGATGACCGTCGCGGTCTACGACGCAACGTTCGCCTATCAGCAGAACCTCACGCCTGACGGCACGCTCAATTCAATCCACGGGCCGGTGCTCGCGTCGGGAGACCGGACGGTGCTGATGCTCAGCGACCGCTACGCCTTCCTCTACGCCGACGCGGGACTCGGGGTCTGGGGCCCGCCGCGGGCGTACGACCTGAGCGCGGCACAGACGCGCTTCGCCGAACGCGCTCCTCGTTCGTCGATCGTCTGGACGGGCAACGAGTACTTGATCGCGACGCATGTCTGGCGCGGCGTCAGCGGCCCGTCGACGATCACGACGTTCCTCACGTCCGACGGCACGTTCCTCCCGAACGTCCTGCCGGCAGTGCCGGACCTGACCCTCGGGCAGACGCTCGACTTCACGCCCTACGGGTTCCTGTCGTTCGGCAGAATCCTCCTCGCCGGGAGCGAAGTGTTCGACGACGCGGATGAGGGCATGGTCCGCCGGGTCAGAGTGCACGAGTTCGGGACGCCGATCAGGCGGCGGTCCGTGAAGAAGTAGAAGCGGGCCCTTACCGCACGACGCTGCTCGCCCGGATGAACCGGAACCCGAGCGCCTTGAGCTTCGGGATCTCCTCCTCGAGCACGTCGAGCGTGGCGTCGCGGGGATGGCCGATGCCGATCGCGACGCCGCGGTCGCCGGCCAGACGCGCGAGCTCCATCAGCTGCCTCCGAACTGCTCCCGCGGTCGGCACATCGTCGAGGAAGACGTCGCGCGCCGCGGTGGGGACCTTCAGCTCGCGCGAGACCGACTCCGCCACCGAATTGCCCGCGGTGCGCGAGTCGATGAAGTAGAGGCCAGACGGGATTGCGGCGATCACCGCGGCCATGACGCGACGGTCGCTGGTCGCGAGCGAGCCCATGTGGTTGTTCACGCCGATCGCGTGCGGCACCGCCTCGATGTTCTTCCGCGTGGCCTCCGCGATCTCCCCCTCGGCCATCGGCGTCAGGATCGCGCCAGCCCCGGGCGACTCGTTCCCTCTCGGCTGCATCGGCAGGTGGCAGAGGACTTCGAACCCGCGCTCGTGCAGGCGCGATGCGAACTGTGCGGCACGATTCGCGTTCGGCAGCACCGAGCAGTTGATGTTGGGGTCGAGCGCCATGATGCGGTCGAGCGGCTGCCCCTCGAATCCGAGGTCGTCGATGATGAGGACGATGTCTCCGGGGCGCTCCGGGCGCTTC
>JBAQWH010000333.1:0-5565 GCA_049298815.1 Thermoanaerobaculia bacterium
GGCCGCTGCCTGCGCGGCCGCCGTCGTCAGCGACGTTCCTCCGAACCCGATGACCGACATGCCGAGGCCCTTGAGCCGGTTGTGCCAGCGGATGCTGCCGGTCCCCGGATCGATGCAATAGAGCTCACCGTTCGCGCCTGCGTAGATCGCGTCGGGCTCGACGGCGATCGTGACGAAATGGGAAGAGCGGAGCTTGCACCGCCAGAGCTCCGATCCAGTCGTGCGATCGATCGCGAGGACGTGGCCGCCGAGTCCGATGTAGAGAGCGTTACGAAGGAATGCCATGGGAGCCTCCTTTGGGGCAGTCGTTAGTGGTCAGTGGTCAGTGGTCAGTGGTCAGTGGTCAGTGGTCAGCCGGTCACTAGCCACTAACGACTAACCACTAACCACTAACGACTTGACCACTGGTCGTTCGTCTAGTCCTCGCTGTGCGTGAGCACGTCCATCGCGGTCGTGCCGAACGCCTCGCCACCCGGCAGCTCGAAGAAGAACGGCTTGCGCGGTCTGGGTTGCGGTCCGGCTTCGTTCATCGTCGCGGCGTCGAACACGCGGCCATTGATCACCGTGTAACGGATGGAGCGGCTGTTCGCCACGTCGTCGAGCGGGTTCCGGTCGAGGACGAGGAGGTCGGCCAGCTTGCCCGGCTCGAGCGAGCCGATCTCGCGCTCCATGCCGAGGTATTGCGCGCCGGAGAGGGTCGCAGAGCGGAGCGCCTCCATCGGCGTCATCCCGCCCTGACGGAACATCCAGAGCTCCCAGTGCGCGCCCAGCCCTTCGCGCTGACCGTGTGCGCCGAGCATCACCTTGACGCCGTTGTCGACGAGCGTCTTGGTGATCCGCGCATTGTTGAAGTGTCCGAGCTCCTCCTCCGGCACCATCGTGCGGCGGCGCGAACGCGCGTCGAGAATGCGTCGCGGCACGAACGTCGTCAGCCGCTCGTCCTCCCAGACGTTCGTCTTCTGGTACCAGTAGTTCTCACCCCAGTTACCGCCGTAGCCGACGATGAGGGTCGGCGTGTACCAGGTGCGGGATCTCTTCCACAGCTGCACGACGTCGTCGTAGATCTTCGCCACCGGGATCGAGTGCTCGATGCCGGTGTGGCCGTCGACGATCATCGACATGTTGTGCTGGAAGAGCGATCCGCCCTCCGGCACGATCATCATCCCGGTCTGCCGGCCCGCCTCGATCACCTGCTGGCGCTGATCGCGTCGCGGCTGGTTGTAGCTCTTCACGCTGATCGCGCCGACCGCCTTCATCCGCCGGAGATGCGAGAGCGCGTCGTCGAGGCTGGCGATGTCGGCCCGGTATGGTGACTTCGCGCCGTAGAGGATCGTCCCGGTCGAGAAGATGCGCGGCGCCACGATCGCGCCGGCCTTCGCCAGCTCGCTCGAGGCGAAGATCTCCGCCGTGTCGTTCGACGGATCGTGGATCGTCGTCACGCCGAACGCGAGCGAGGCGTAGTTCACCCAGCTCTGCTGCGGGATGATCTGGTCCGAGCCCATCGACCCGTGCCAGTGGACGTCCACGAGGCCCGGCATGATCGTCTTGCCCGCCGCGTCGATCACGTGCGCACCCGCCGGCACGCTCACACCCGCACCGATCGATTCGATCCGGTTCCCGCGGACGACCACCGTCCCGTTCTCGATGACCTCGTCGCCCTTCATCGTGATGATGCGGGCGTTGGTGAAGGCCACCACGCCGGCGGGCGAGTCATGAGGCCGCGAGAAGCCGATGTTCAGCCCCCGCACGGCCGGTTCCTCGGTTCCTCGGTTCCTCGGTTCCTCGGGGGATTTCGTGGAGGAGGCGTCGTCGAGGAAGGTGAAGGCCTCTTTCAACTCCTTCGTGAAGAGCTCGGCGCCGAGCGACCAGTGGAGGCGCTGGCCATCACCCGACCAGTGGAGGTACTCGCCCGCGTCGCGCGAGACGGTCTTCACCGGCAGCGACTTCATGTCCGGACCGATGTCGAACGTCTGTCCCGTTCTCGCGAACGGAATGACATGCGCGTTGAACTTTTCCGTCCAGGCGAGCCACTTCTCGTCCGGCGAGAGCGCGAAGTCGGTGGCGAACGCCGAGATCACGTGCGTCCGCTCCTCACCGCCGTCGATGTCGACCGATCGAAGCGCGCGCTTCCCCTCGGCCTCGAACGTCACGAAGAAAACGCGGTCGCTCGACGCGCCGAACTGCGGCAGCGCGCCCTTCTTCGTCACCCGCGTCGAGCTTCCGCCTGCCGCAGGGATCACATGAATGCCGATGTCCTTCGACCACATCCCGCTCGTCAGGAACCCGTCGCTGATCGTGCGGTAGACCACCTTCGACCCGTCCGGCGAGAACGACGGTTCGACGTAGTGCCCCGGCTTCGGGGTGACGACGCGCCCCTCACCACCGGCCGCCGGCACGATGCGGATCGAGCCGAACGTCTCGTCGTTCCAGGTGACGTAGACAATGCTCCGTCCGTCGCGCGACCAGGAGGGATAGAACTCGAAGTGGTCGCTCTGCCTGGTGAGCCGCCGCGGGGTGCCGCCCGGAAGATCGCGGACGTAGATGTGCCCGAGTGCCTGGTAGAGGACCTGATTCCCGCGGGGCGAGACCTCCACCCAGCGCAGCATCTTCACGTCGAAGGTCTCCGGCGCGACCTGCACCGGGAAGCGGACCGCCTCCTGGATTCTGCGCGTGTCCTTCACGTGGAACGGGATGTTCGAGACCTGCTTCGACGCGACGTCGATCCGCTGGAGCTTTCCTCCGGCCCAGAAAACGATCGAGCGGTTGTCCGGCGTCCACGCCATCGTCGGGTAGATGCCGTGAACCGACCAGGTCTCCATCATGTCGCGATCGAGTCCGTCGAAGATCGGTGTCTCCCGACCCGACTCGAGGTCCTTCACGAACAGCGTGCTCTTCGCCCGGACGCGGCGGACGAAGGCGAGCGACCTGCCGTCGGGCGACGGCGTCGGACGAGCCGAGCCGCCGGGCCCGAACACGAAACGCTCCACCTCGCCGGACTGCCGCTCGAGGCGCTGGATCGCAAAGATCTGAGAGTTCGGGTCGCGGCTGTACTCGAAGATCCCGCCCGGCGTGACGTCGTCGCTGAAGTAGAGGTACTTCCCGTCCGGCGAGAAGGCCGGCTCCCCGGTGTCCTTCTGGTCGGTCCGCTTTTTCGTCATCTGCAGACCGTCGCCGCCCGAACGGTGATAGAGCCACATCTCCCCGGCACCGAGCGAGCGCTCGGAGGTGAAGTGCTTGCGGCCGACGACGAACTCGCTGTCGGGAGTCCAGGCAGGCTGCGTGAGGAGCCGGAAGGTTTCCTTCGAGACCTGCGTCGGCTTCGAGCCGTCGCGGTTCATGACCCAGAGGTTGTCTCCGCCGGCGCGGTCGCTCGTGAAGGCGATCCACTTCCCGTTCGGCGAGTAGCGCGGCTGCATGTCCCACGCGATGCCGCTGGCGATCGCCTTCGCTTCGCCGCCGGCGATCGGCACGACGTAGATGTCGCCGAGGAGATCGAAGACGATCTCGCGGCCGTCGGGGCTCACGTCGAGACTCATCCACGTTCCTTCGTTCACGTCGAGCTGCACGTCGTACGACGGGCCCGGGGGCGCCTGAACGTCCCACTTCTTCTCGTCTTTCTTCTCTCCCGCGGCCGCCGGAGCAGCGGCGTCGGAGAGAGCCGGGGCCGGCTGCACCGGCGCGTCCTTCCGCTGCGACTCCTGCTTCTGGAGCTCCTGAGCCACCGGACGCGGTTCCTGCTCCGCTTTCTCCGGCTTCTTCGGGTCCGCCATCCTGTCGGTCGGCGGCGTGGGTGGCGGAGTCTGGGCGATCGCGATCGAGACCGCGAAGAGCGCAATGACGAGCAGCGCGATGATCTTCTTCATCCGGTTCCTTCCTCGAATTCGGGGTGCGGCGCGAAAGTATCGCATCCCGCGAGGGTTCGGGCATCGGACAGACGATGCCCGCAATCCGCCTCGCAAAGAGAGACAATCGCCGCGTGAACGCCCACTTCATCCTCTACGTGGCCGATCAGGCGAGGGCCGCCCGCTTCTATTCGAGCGTGCTGGCAAAGCAGCCGCGGCTCGACGTTCCCGGCATGACGGAGTTCGAGTTGACGAACGGCGCAATCCTCGGACTGATGCCCGAGGCCGGGATCCGCCGGCTTCTTGGCGACGCGCTGCCGGATCCGGCAGGGGCGCGAGGCACGCCGCGCGCCGAGCTTTACCTCGTCGTGGACGATCCGGCCCGATTCCTCGATCGCGCCCTCGCGGCGGGCGCCACGCCGCTCAGCCCTCTGATTCCGCGCGACTGGGGCCACGTCGCCGGATACTGTCTCGATCCCGATGCGCACGTCCTCGCGTTCGCGATGGCGGATCAGGCATCGCCGCACGCCGGGCAGGCCGATGATTGAACCCTCCCCCATCCAGGCGTCGAAGCTCGCCGTCATCGCGGCCACCGGGCTGTCGAGGGACGCGCTCCACGTCTACGTCGGACTGGCCGTCTTCCTCGGCGCATCGATCCTCTCGCGCCGCTCGATCCGCTCTCTCGTTCCGTGGGCGATCGTCCTGCTCGTCGCGATCCTCGGCGAGGCGGTAGACCTGCGGGATTCACTGGCCCGCGCCGGACGCTGGCGCTGGGAGTGGGGTGTGCGCGACATCGTCAACACCGTCTTCTGGCCGACCGTGCTCGTCGTCCTCGCTCGATTCACACGGGCGTTCGGCCCGCACGGCGACACGAACCGGAGCTGACTCCGCACGACCGTTCAGAGGTTCTTCTGGAGCTCGGCGGCGCGGTCGCGGATCGCCGCGGACTCGATGATCTGCACCCCCGGCTGCGTGTCGTGGAGCTCGTCGACGAGGACCATCGCGACGTCATGGGCTTCGACGCCGCGGTATTTCGCTGGAGCGAGCCATTCGAACCACGATGCGAACCGCTCGCCGAACCGCTTTTCCTGACGGTCGCCGAGAAGGAGCGAGGGGCGGAGGATCGTGAGGGTGCGGTAGCCGAGGGACATCAGCGAGTTCTCGAGCTCCCCCTTGACGCGGCTGTAGAACACGCGTGCGTCGGATGCGGCGCCGAGGCTGCTGACCAGGAGGAAGTGCCTGGCCCCCTGGGCGAGGCCCGCGCGGGCGATCGTCATCGGGTAGTCGTAATCGACGTGTCGGAACCGCTCCTGGGTGCCTGCCTTGCGGATCGTCGTACCGAGGGCGCAGAGGATCGCGTCGACCTTGAACGCATCCGCGTAGTCGCCCAGCTTCTCGAAGTCGACGATCTTCTCCTCGATCTTCGCACCTGCACGCCGAATCATCGCCTCGCCCAACCTGCGCCGCGTCAGGACGACGATGCGCTCGACGTCGGGATCGCGAATCAGAATCTCCAGACAGTGACTGCCAACGAGGCCGGTGGCGCCGACAAGCAGGACGGAGCGTGAGGTCATCGCGGGGGGGATCATAGGACGATAGGACGAATAGGACCTATAGGACCTATAGGACCTGTAGGACCTATGGGACCCACCCGCCCAGAGACCTATCCCGGGTGGGTGGTCCTATAGGTCCTATAGGTCCCATAGGTCCTATTGTCCTATTC
>JBAQWH010000334.1:0-14701 GCA_049298815.1 Thermoanaerobaculia bacterium
GCGTCACCGTGCCGCCACGCTGCTCACGCACCTCGACCCGGTCGACGACCACATCCCCGGTGGGAGGCGTCTTCACCTGACCGGGAAGGGGGAACGCGACCGACGGCGGATCGCCGACCTTTGCCGGCTCCTCGGTCTTCGCCGGCGGATCGAGTGCGACGACGAACGGCGCCGGCGGCTCCCGTTCGCCGCGGCCGAGCTTGACGATGGTGATCTTCACTTCGCCGATCCCCGGCTCGACGAGTCCGATCTGGCGCGCCGCCGCGTACGAGAGGTCGATCACGCGATTGCCGACGTACGGTCCGCGGTCATTCACGCGGACTCGTACCGTCTGGCTCGTCGCCGGATTCACGACGTCGAGGACGGTGCCGAACGGCAGCGTGCGGTGGGCGGCGGTCAGGAGCAGCGGGTCGAAGATCTCGCCGTTGGCGGTCGTCCGCCCGGCGAACTCCTGGCCGTACCAGCTCGCGACCCCTTCCATGACGTCCGAGGGCGCGGGGACATGCGGCTTCGTCGTGACGCAGCCGTAGAAGAGGAAGACCGCGACGACGAACTTCGGAAGGCGGTACCTCACACGCGTACCTCGCCGGCTTCCGAGCGGATGTCGTCCCGATGCTTCTCGAGGATCGGGTCGACGTGGTCCGTGAGGAAGCGCTCGGTCTGGGACCGTGACAGGCCGGTGTAATCCTCGGGCCGGGCCATGGCGTCGATCGTCGCGCGGTCAATGCCGAAAAGCGGGTCGGCCGCGATCCTGTCGAAGAGATCGTTCACCGCGGAACCGCGCTTGATCTCGTCGACCGCCGCCTGGGAATGGACGCGCACCGCTTCGTGCAGCACCTGCCGGTCGCCGCCGCGCCGCACGCCTTCCATCATCAAGTTCTCGGTCATCAGGAACGGAAGCTCGCGGCGAACGTTGGTTTCGATGACCTCCTCGTGAACGACGAGTCCCGCCGCGATGTTGTCGTAGATCAGCGCGAGCGCGTCGGCCGCGAGGAACGCTTCCGGAATCGCGATGCGCCGGTTCGCCGAATCGTCCAGCGTCCGCTCGAACCACTGCGTCGCGGCGGTGAAGCCGGGATTGAGCGCGTTGACGATCAGGTGCCGGGCCAGCGCATCCATCCGCTCCGCGCGCATCGGGTTCCGCTTGTATGCCATCGCCGAAGAGCCGACCTGCTCCTCCTCGAACGGCTCCTCGACCTCGCGCAGATGCTGGAGGAGGCGCATGTCGTACGCGAACTTCGACGCCGACTGGGCGAACCCCGCGAGGACATTCACGACCTGCGAATCGACCTTGCGCGAATACGTCTGCCCCGACACGGGATAGCTGTGCGCGATGCCGATCTTCTCCGCCACCAGCTCCTCGAGGCGATTCACTCTCGCTTCGTCGCCGTCGAAGAGGCTCAGGAACGACGCCTGCGTTCCGGTCGCCCCCTTCACGCCGAGGAGAGCCAGCTGCGACTCGCGGAACTCGACGTCCCGGAAGTCGAGCAGAAGGTCGTGCAGCCAGAGCGTGGCGCGCTTCCCGACCGTCGTGAACTGCGCCGGCTGGAAATGCGTGAACGCCAGCGCCGGCGTCTCGCGCCACTGCCAAGCGAAGAAGCGCAGCTTCGCCATCAGGTTGACGATGCGCCGGCGGACGATCCGCAGCCCCTCCGCCATCTGGATGATGTCGGTGTTGTCGGTGACGTACGCGGAGGTCGCGCCCAGGTGAATGATTCCCTTCGCCGACGGCGCCTGCAGACCGTACGCGTAGATGTGCGACATCACGTCGTGCCGCACCTCGCGCTCCCGCCGCTCGGCGTCCTCGAAGTTGATCGTCTCGAGATTCGCCTTCAGCTCGGCGATCTGCGCATCCGTAATCGGGAGCCCGAGCTCCTTCTCCGCCTCGGCCAGGGCGACCCAGAGGCGGCGCCACGTCCTGAACTTGAAGTTGGCGGAGAAGAGGTACGACATCTCCTTCGATGCGTACCGTTCGGTGAGGGGGTTGGACGCGGCGTCGCGGTTCACGAACGAATTATAAGATGGCTGGCGGGATAAATGTAGATGAAATTGTGGAGTGTTAAATACCGATGGGACCAGATGGGACGAATGGGACAGATGGGACCAATGGGACGAACAACATCACTGACTTCAAAACCACAGGGATAGTCGTAAGGCGGGTGGGCGGGTCCCATCCGTCCCATCTGTCCCATCTGTCCCATTCGTCCCATTCGTCCCATCCCCACCGGCCTTGACACCGCCCTCCCGTCCGCTGAGACTACCCGCGTGCCCCCGGCAGTTTCAAAACACGACTCGCGACGCGCAACGCACGTCACGCTCAAGGCGGTCGTCCTCCTTTCGAGTGTCCTGACGGTCGTCTTTCTCGTCTCGTTCTTCTTCAGCGATCGAGGGATCGCCGAGCTGCAGCATTCGCGTACGCAGGTGGCGAAGCTTCGGGCCGACATCGCCACAGCCGAAGCCGACGCCGCACGAATTCGCGCCGAGATCGAGAGCGTAAAGAAGTCGTCGTACGCGATCGAACGGATTGCACGCGAAGACCTCGGCATGTCGAAGAAGGGCGAGGTCGTCTACATGCTGCCGGCGAAGTAGGGCGGCGGGCGGCTACACTCTCGCGCCGTGTGCGGCATCAACGGCATCTACGCCTATGACCCCGACGCTCCGCCCGTCGATCGCGACGAGCTGATGGCGACGCGCGAGTGCATGCTCTCGCGCGGTCCCGACGGGGCGGGCAGCTGGATGAGCGCAGACGGGCGGATCGCGCTCGCGCATCGCCGCCTCTCGATCATCGACCTCTCTCCTGCGGGCTCGCAGCCGATGCAGTCGCAGGCGCGGGTGATCGTCTTCAACGGCGAGATCTACAACTTCCGCGAGCTGCGCGCGCGGCTGGAGCAGCGCGGCCGGACGTTCGTTTCGCACTCCGACACCGAGGTACTGCTCCAGCTCTACGACGAGATGGGCGAGGCGATGCTGCGCGAGCTGCGCGGGATGTTCGCGATCGCACTCTGGGACGCACCGCGGCGGCGCCTCTTCCTCGCGCGCGATCCGTACGGCATCAAGCCGCTGTACCTCGCGGATGACGGACGGACGGTCCGGATTGCATCGCAGGTCAAAGCGCTGATCGCCGGCGGGCGGATTGACCGGCGGTTCGAGCCGGCTGCGGCCGCCGGGTTCTTCCTCCGCGGCACGGTGCCGGAACCGTTCACGATGTACCGGGCGATCCGCGCGCTGCCGGCCGGCTCGTTCTGTTACGTGGACGAGCGCGGCGCCGGAGCGCCCGTCCGGTTCTTCTCGATTGCAGCCACGTTCCGGGAGGCCCTGGGAAGCAGCCGCGGGATCCGGGATCGGGACCGGAGCGAGATCGTGCGCGAGGCTCTCCTCGACTCGGTCCGACATCACCTGGTCGCGGACGTTCCGGTCGGTGCGTTCCTTTCCGCAGGAATCGACTCGACTGCCATCGTCGGTCTCGCTCGTGAGGCGGGCGCCACGGACCTGAAGACCATGACTCTCCGGTTTGCCGAGTATCGCGGGCGCGACAACGACGAGGCGCCACTCGCCGCGCTCGTCGCGCGGCATTACGGGGTCAGCCACGAGATCCGCGAGCTGACGCTCGGCCGCTTTCGCGCGGAGCTTCCGCGGATCTTCGCGGCGATGGACCAGCCGAGCGTCGACGGCCTGAACAGCTACTTCGTCAGCCAGGCTGCCGCCTCGCTCGGGCTGAAGGTCGCGCTCTCGGGAGCGGGCGGCGACGAGCTGTTCGGCGGCTACACGTCGTTTCGCGACATCCCGCGGTGGATGCCTTTCACACGCGTCCTCTCGCGGGTCCCCGGTCTCGCCGAGTCGTTCTACCGGCTCAATTCAGTGCTGGCGAAGCGGAGCCGCCACATCAGCCCGAAGATGGGCGAGATCCTGCGGCATGGAGCGAGCTGGGCCGGCGCGTACCTCGTCAAGCGCGGCCGCTTTCTGGCCGCGGAGCTGCCCGATCTCCTCGGCGCGGACCTCGCCGCCGACGGGCTCGAGCGCCTCCAGCTGATCCGCCTCCTCGAAGACGCGATCTCACCGGATCCCGGAAGTCCGTTCGCCCGCGTGGCGACGCTCGAGGCCGCCTTCTACCTCCGGAACCAGCTTCTGCGCGACATGGACTGGGCGAGCATGGCGCACTCGCTCGAGGTCCGGGTCCCGCTCGTCGACGCCTTCCTGCTGCAGAGAATCGCGCCCGCGCTCGTCGCACGAGACGAGCGCGGCAAGCAGATCCTCGCGAGTGCACCCCGGCCCGCGCTTCCCGCCGCGGTGCGCCAGCGGCGCAAGACCGGATTCACCCTCCCGATCGGCGAGTGGCTGCGTCAGGAGGGCGTCGTCTCCGAGCCTGGCAAGCGCGGCTGGGCGCGCAAGGTCTACGAAGTGGCGTTCTCGGGCGCGAACGGGTACTGGTAAGCGGTCGGCGCAACGCGACCCGCGGGCGCGCGAAAGCGCCTCACGGACAAACCAAGCCGCGGAGCGGCCCTACTTCACCGTCAACGTCGTCTGCATGCCGTGGCCCTTGTGGCCTTCGACCGGACAGTAGACCGTGTACGTGCCGGGCTTGAGGTCGACCGTCAGCATCGCCTTGTCGCCCCGCTTGATCGTCTCCGTCTTCACGTGAATGCCGTTGCCTTCGATCTCGAGCGCGTGGTCTTCCTTTCCGCCATTCTCGACGGAGAAGGTGTGCACGCCCGGCGGCAGCGTCGTCTCCATGTGGATCTGGTACTCGATGAGGTGGATGTCGCGGGTGCCGGTCGCAAGGCCACCGACGCGACTGGTCGCAGAGGTGTCGGTATCGCGCGCGCCTTCCGACGACGCGGGCTCAGTCTTGCCGCAGCCGGCGGCGAAAACGACGAGCAGGGTGGTGATCAAAGCCAGGGCAGGACGCATAGGGCACTCTCCTCCCCGCGATCAAGGCAAAACGCAGGCCGAACCTGCCCCCGCGAGCTGATCGGTTCGTGTAGCCTTGCAACGTCGATGCGGCGCAGGCGAATCGAGGCGGCGGTTCTCGCGACGGTTCTGATCGTGGCCCTCGGTCGCGTCGCCGCCACCTTCGACGTCTTCTCGGAGACGATCGACGAGACCACGCACGTGCTCGCGGGCTACGACTGGTGGCGCGGGCGTCTCACCACGGATGTCGAGCATCCGCCGCTTGCCAGGATTCTTCTCGGTGCCCCATCCGTGATTGGAGGAGCGCTCCCGGGAAGCACCGGCAACTGGCACGACCGCGGGCAGCCGCTGCTGTGGCACGACGGCGCGTACCTGCGCAATCTGGCACTCGCCCGCGCCGCCAATCTCCCGTTCTTCGCGCTGCTGATCGCGACGGTCTGGGCGTGGGCCAGACGAACTGCCGGTCCGCTCGTCGCTGCAATCGCGGCGGCGATGGCCGGATCGATCCCTGCGCTGCTTGGCCACGCCGGACTCGCGACCACCGATCTCGCCGGCACCGCCACGCTCTTCTTCTCGTTCTACGTCCTCGACGTCTGGTGCGACTCCCGTTCCGTGCGCCGCAGCCTTCTACTCGGCCTCGCGATCGGGCTCGGCGTCGTCTCGAAGTTCTCGTTCCTGATGTTCTTCCCGCTCGGAGCGCTGATCGTCGCTCTGTTCGACCGGCGGTTCCGGCCCGCGGTCGGCGCGCTCGCGCTCGTCGCGGCCGTTGCCGTGTCGACCGTGCTAGTGGTCTACCGGTTCGAACTTGCGCCGTTCTTCGACGGGATTCAACGCGTTGCGGACCACGGCGTCCGGGGGCATGAGTCGTTCCTCCTCGGCGAAGTCCGGAGCAGCGGCTGGTGGTACTACTTCCCGGTCGTCCTCTTCTTCAAGACGCCGCTCGCCCTTCTCCTGCTCGCTGCCGCCGGTCTCCTGCTGCCCGAGGTGCGCAAGCAGGGCGCGCTCGCGCTCGTGCTGCTCGTTTCGGTCATGCCGGCCAGCATCAACATCGGAGTCCGGCACATGCTCATCGTCTACCCGTCGCTCGCGATCGTCGCCGCAGCCGGCGTCGTGGTGCTATGGCGGCACCATCTGTGGGGGCGTGTCTCCGCGGCGGTTCTGTTGGCGTGGCTCGTGGTCGCGACGACGGTGGCCCACCCCGATTACATGGCGTACTTCAACGAGGCGGGCGGCCGCGAACCGGGAAGGATCGTCGCCGACAGCAACATCGACTGGGGGCAGGACGTGCTCCGCCTCCGCGAAGCGGTCGACCGACATGAGATTGCCGCGTTGCATGTCCGGGCCATCACGGCCGTCGACCTCGACCGGCTTGGATTCCCTCCCCGCCGCGGGTTGAGCCCGGTGTCGCCGCCGGCCGGCTGGGTCGCCATCAGCGAGGCGCCCTTTCAGATCGGTCGAGCCACCGGAGGATTCCGATGGCTCGAAGGGAGGTCGTACGAACGGGTCGGGAAGTCGATCCGGCTGTACTACATCGCGCCTGCCAGCGGCCGTGAGGAGTGATCGCTCCTCACGGCCGGCTCGCTCGGAGCGTCAGTTGACCTTTCCGCTCTCCGGCTCCAGCGAGAGATCGAGCTTCCCTCCCGCATCGGTGTTGACGAACACCACGTCGCCCGACTTGAACTTCCCTTCGAGAATCCGGATCGCGAGCGGGTCGATGATCAGCCGTTGGAGCGAGCGCTTGAGCGGCCGCGCGCCGAACGCCGGATCGTAGCCGTCGCGGGCGATGATCTCCTTCGCCGCGTCGCTGATCTCGATCGACAGGCCGCGGTCCTCGATGAGCTTCGTGAGCCGGCGGAGCTGGATCTCGATGATGTGCTTGATGTGCCCAAGGTCGAGCGCGTGGAAGATGATGATGTCGTCGATCCGGTTGAGGAACTCGGGGCGGAACTGCCGGTGCAGCTCGTCCTGGACCCGACGCTCCATCTCTTCGCGCTGCTGTGCCGAGCGCAGCCCCTGCTGGAACTCGTGGATGAACTGCGACCCGACGTTCGACGTCATGATGATGACGGTGTTCTTGAAGTCGACCACTCGCCCCTTGCTGTCGGTGAGCCGTCCGTCGTCGAGGATCTGCAGCATGACGTTGAAGACTTCCGGATGCGCCTTCTCGATCTCGTCGAAGAGGATGACCGCGTAGGGCCGGCGCCGGACGGCTTCGGTCAGCTGGCCCCCTTCCTCGTAACCGACGTAGCCCGGAGGGGCGCCGATGAGACGCGCGACGGCGTGGCGCTCCATGTACTCCGACATGTCGATCCGGACCATCGCGTTCTCGTCGTCGAAGAGGAACTCGGCGAGAGCCCGCGCCAGCTCGGTCTTCCCGACGCCGGTCGGGCCCATGAAGATGAACGATCCGATCGGTCGGCTCGGGTCCTTGAGTCCCGCTCGTGAGCGGCGGACTGCGTTGGCGACGGCCGTGACCGCCTCCTCCTGGCCGACGACCCGCCGCTGCAGGTTGTCCTCCATCCGGACGAGTTTCTGCATCTCGGACTCGAGCATCCTCGTGACCGGCACCCCGGTCCACTTCGAGACGATCTCGGCGATGTCCTCGTCGGTGACCTCTTCACGGAGCAGGGCGCCTTTCTTCTGCATCTCGGCGAGCTTCGCGCTCTCGGCTGCGATTTCCCTCTCGAGGGTCGGAAGGGCGCCGTAGCGGAGCTCCGCAGCCTTGTTCAGATCCCCATCGCGCTCGGCGCGCGTCGCGGCCTCCCGCGCTTCGTCGAGTTTCTTCTTGCGCTCGTTGATCTCGTTGATGACGTTCTTCTCGCTGTCCCACTGCGCCTTGAGGCCGGAGATCTGTTCCTGCAGCTCGGCGATCTGCGAGCGGACGCCGCGCAGGCGCTCCTGCGTCGCCAGGTTCTCTTCCTTCTGCAGCGCCTGCTCCTCGATCTGCAGTTGCGTCATGCGGCGTGTGAGCTCGTCGATCTCCTGAGGCATCGATGTGAGCTCGATCCGGAGCCGCGAGGCCGCCTCGTCGATCAGGTCGATCGCCTTGTCGGGAAGGAACCGGTCGGCAATGTAGCGGTGCGACAACGTCGCCGCCGCCACGATCGCGGAGTCCTGGATCGTGACCTTGTGATGGACCTCGTAGCGCTCCTTGAGTCCGCGCAGGATGCCGATCGTGTCCTCGACCGTCGGCTCGCCGACGTAGACCGGCTGGAAGCGCCGGGCGAGCGCCGCGTCTTTCTCGATGTGTTTCTGGTACTCGTTGAGCGTCGTGGCGCCGACCGCGCGGAGCTCGCCGCGAGCGAGCGCCGGCTTGAGGAGGTTCGAGGCGTCCATCGCCCCTTCCGCCGCCCCCGCGCCGATCAGCGTGTGGAGCTCGTCGATGAAGAGGATCACGTTCCCTTCGCTCTCCTCGACTTCCTTGATGACCGCCTTGAGACGGTCCTCGAACTCGCCGCGATACTTGGCTCCCGCGATGAGCGCGCCGAGATCGAGCGAAATGACCCGCTTGTTCTTCAGCCCCTCGGGGACATCGCCCGCGACGACGCGGCGCGCGAGCCCTTCGACGATCGCCGTCTTGCCGACGCCCGGCTCGCCGATCAGCACGGGGTTGTTCTTCGTCCTGCGCGACAACACCTGGATCACGCGCCGGATCTCCTCGTCGCGCCCGATGACCGGGTCGAGCTTGCCGCGCCGCGCCATCTCGGTGAGATCACGCGCATAGCGCTCGAGCGACTGGTACTTGGCTTCCGGGTTCTGGTCGGTGACCCGCTGGCTGCCGCGGACCGACTGGAGCGCGCGGAGCAGCGCATCGGGGACGACTCCGTGGCGCTGGAGCACCCGGGCCGCCGTCGAGTTCTTCTCCGCCACGATCCCGAGCATGAGGTGCTCGGTGGAGACGAACTCGTCCTTGAACTCGCTCGCCGACGCGAACGCGGCATCGAAGACCTTTCTCAGTCCGGCTCCGATCATCGGCTCGGCCGACGCCCCACCCACCTTCGAGAACTTCGCCACCTCGGCGGCGACCTCCGCCTCGATCGTGCCGGCGTTGAGGCCGAGCTTGCCGAGCAGCGGGTCGACGATCCCCCCTTCCTGCCGCAGCAGCGCCAGCAGGAGGTGCTCGGGGGTGACTTCAGGGTTGCCGGCGCCGCGCGACAGGTTCTGCGCATCGACGACCGCTTCCTGGGCTTTGACCGTAAGCTTGTTGTAATTCATCGGGTTCCCTCGCATTGAGTGTATGGCACTCAAGTTTGAAAAACCGGATTGAGGCGGGGAGCATTCCGGGTCCTCGGTGCCTGAGTCCCTGAGTCCCTAAGTCCCTGAGTCCCTCGGAAAGCTCCGGGGTGGTCCCGCGTGCAGGGGCATACCCGCCGTCTATGCCGGGAGGCGCTGGACGCGAACACCACAAGCCCGAAGGACCGAGGGACTCAGGGACTTAGGGACTCAGGGACTCAGGGACTCAGGGACTCCCTAGGCCTACTCCCCTCCGGGCATCATCGCGAAGAAGTCGAAGGCGCCGTGCGCGACGACCAGGGGCCACAAACGGCCCCAGCGCCAGTAGACCACCGCAAAGATGAGGCCGAGGGGGAGGATGGTGACCGCGGCGATCGGGCCCTGATCGAGGTGGCAGGTGAAGCGGATCAGCGCGCTCAGGGTGATCGCGAACGCGATTCCTTCCTTCGGGCCCGCCGCGCGGAGATTGTAGGCGACCTCGAAGAACTCTTCGTACAGCGGGTTGATCAGAGTGACGAGGATCAGGACGGCCCAGCTGACGTTCGACTTCGCCCCGGGATCGGCGATCGGGTGTCCGACGAAGGCGACGACCGTCACGTAGATCATCACGATCAGCAGGTTCGCCGCGATCATCAGGATCATCCCGAGGATCGTCTCCGGAAAGGTGGGCCGGAGGCCGAACTCACGAAGCTTCCAGCCGCGGCGCCTCAGGATGAAGACCGCAACGGCGCCCGCGACGACCTCGATGCCGACGATCCGCAGCAACTCCGCGTCGCCGACGACCCGCTCCATCTGCCGGGTCACGAGCCGGTAGATCGCCATCGCGGCGAACGGGCCGAAACAGATCAGGTTGATCAGGAGGATCTCGGCACGGCTGCCTTTTGCATCCACGGGCGGAGAGTATGCCGCAATGGGAGTCCCTCGGTCCCTCGGTCCCTGAGTCCCTCAGGAGAAGACCAACCGCCATCCGACCGGCCCCCCCGAGGGACCAAGGGACCGAGGGACTCAGGGACCCGCCGCGAACATCACGCCCCGGCATGACGTCACACGTTGTTGGTGTCGAAGACCGACGATAGACTCGCCGACTGGAGAATTCCGCATGAGCGCAACCGCACAACCGCTTGAAGAAGTCAAAGTCCAACCCGTCCTCTTCGAGAGCATTCTCGAGCTCATCCGGAGGACGTCTACGATCCTCCCCGACGACGTCGTACGCGCCGTCACGGGGGCACGTCAGCAGGAAGAAAAAGGCTCGAACGCAGAGGTCGCCCTCGACGTGATCGGCTGCAACATCGGCCTGGCGCGCGACAGCTCGCTCCCGCTCTGCCAGGACACCGGCTCGATCCTGTTCTACGTTCACGTTCCGGTCGGGTACGACCAGATCGCATTCGAAGAGACGGCGACCGAGGCCGTACGGAAGGCGACGAAGGTCGGCTACCTCCGCCAGAACAGCGTCGACAGCATCACCGGCAAGAACAGCGGCGACAACACCGGCCCCGGTTTCCCGACCTTCCACTTCGAACAGTGGCGCAAGCCGTACGTCGAGGTGAAGCTGATGCTCAAAGGCGGCGGCTGCGAGAACATGAACGCGCAGTACTCGCTCCCCCACCCCGAGTTCGGCAGCCGCGACCTCAAGGGGGTCGAGAACGCCATCCTCGACGCGGTCCTGCAGGCGCAGGGTCAGGGCTGCGGCCCCGGCATCCTCGGCGTCTGCATCGGCGGCGATCGCGCGACCGGCTACGGCCACGCGAAAGAGCAGCTCCTCCGCCTCGTCGACGACTCGAACACCGACCCCGTTCTGGCCGAGCTCGAGAAGACCGTCGTCGACAAAGCGAACAAGTCGGGCATCGGCCCGATGGGCTTCGGCGGCCGCACGACCCTCCTCGGCTGCAAGGTCGGCATGCTGAACCGCCTCCCCGCTTCCTTCTTCGTCTCGATCGCCTACATGTGCTGGGCGTTCCGCCGCCGCGGGGCGAATCTGGACGGTCAGGGGAATGTGACGGAGTGGCTGTACTGAGCGAAGTCCCTCGGTCCCTCGGTCCCTTAGTCCCTCGGGGACCAGAAGGAGCACGGGTGAGCACGAAGACCTCATATCGCGATCTCGTCGTTTGGCAGAAGGCGATGGACGTTTCGGTCCAGATCTACGAGGTAACCAGCCGCTTCCCGAATGAGGAACGCTACGGACTCTCTCACCAGATGCGTCGTGCTGCGGTCTCCATCGCCAGCAACATCGCCGAAGGTTACGGTCGAACGACGCATCGACAGAAGTACTCATTCCTCGAGAACGCCCGCGGCTCAGCGTACGAACTCGAGACGCAGATCGAGCTCGCTCGGCGGCTCGGATACGACCACGACACCCTCCCTGCTCTGAGCGTCGAAATCGGCCTTATCGGCTCTGGGATCTCGTCACTCATGCGCTACGTAGAGCGCGACTCGCACGACCACACAACCGTCCGTCCCTGATCCCCCGAGGGACCAAGGGACTCAGGGACCGAGGAACTAAAAAATGGCGACAATCAAACTCACGACCCCCATCGACGAAGCGACCATCCGCTCGCTCAACGTCGGCGACAACGTCCTGATCTCCGGCCGCATCTACACCGGGCGCGACGCAGTCCATCACCGCATCCACACCGGCGTGAAGCCGCCGGTCGACCTCGAGGGCGGGATCATCTACCACTGCGGCCCCGTCATGGTGAAGGAGGGCGATCAGTGGATCTGCAAGGCTGCAGGTCCGACGACCTCGTCTCGCGAGGAGCCGTACCAGTGGGAAGTCATGCGCGACTACAAGATCCGCGGCGTGATCGGCAAGGGCGGGATGTTCGAGAAGACTCTCGCCGCCTGCAAGGAATACGGCGCGGTCTACCTCCATGCGATCGGCGGCGCGGCCCAGGTTTGCGCGAACTCGATCAAGCGGGTCGACGGCGTCGACTGGATGGACCTCGGCTCACCGGAAGCGATCTGGCACCTCTGGGTCGAAGACTTCATGGCCATCGTCACGATGGACTCCCACGGCCGCTCGCTCCACGAGCAGGTGTTCGAGGAGTCGAAGAAGAAGCTCGTCGCGATGAGGGCATAACCGAAAAGTCCCTGAGTCCCTGGGTCCCGGAGTCCCTCGGGGAGCGCAGCCCGAGGGACCGGGGAACTCAGGGACCGAGGGACTCGTCCTCCCCCGTGGCGCGCCCTCTGCACGCTCTGCGGCCATGTCAGACGTACGAATCGAACGCGACACCATGGGAGACGTTCGCGTCCCTGCGAACGCGCTGTATGGAGCACAGACGCAGCGGGCAGTCGAGAACTACCCGATCAGCGGGCTGCGCGAGCACCCGACCTTCATCCGGGCGTTCATCGAGCTGAAACGGGCAGCCGCGCTCGCGAACCGCGAGCTCGGCGCGATGGACGAGACGACCGCCTCCGCGATCGTCGCGGCTTGCGACCGCATCCTCGGCGACTTCGACTCCCACCGGCAGCACTTCGTGGTCGACGTCTTCCAGGCGGGCGCCGGGACGTCGTTCAACATGAACTGCAACGAGGTGATCGCGAACCTCGCCAACCTCTCACTCGGCGGCGCGCTCGGTGAGTACAAGCCGGTCGGGCCGAACGACCACGTCAACATGGCGCAGTCGACGAACGACGTCTTCCCGACCGCCATCCGGATCGCGACCCTGCTCCTTCTCGACGAGCTCTATCCGCCGCTCGACCGCCTCACCGCAGCGCTGGACGAGAAGGGGAGCGAGTTCGCCGACGTCATCAAGTCGGGACGAACGCACCTCCAGGACGCGGTCCCGGTGACACTCGGCCAGGAGTTTCGTGCCTACGCTGCGGCCATGCGACGCTCGACCAGGCTGCTTCGAGCGGCCGGAGAAGAGCTACGCCTCCTCGGGATCGGTGGCACCGCGACCGGCACCGGAATCAACACGCCGACCGGCTACCGCTTCGTCGTCGTCCGGCACCTCTCCGAGTCGCTCGGCATCGAGCTCCGAACGACCGACGATCTCCGCGAAGCCATGCAGTCGCAACTGCCGGTCGTCGCGGTCTCGGCGGCGCTGCGCAACCTCGCGCTCGAGCTCACGCGCATCACGAACGACCTGCGCCTTCTTTCATCCGGTCCCATGACAGGTCTCGCCGAGATCATCCTGCCGTCCGTCCAGCCGGGCTCCTCGATCATGCCGGGCAAAGTGAACCCCTCGATGCTCGAGTGCATGAACCAGGTGCTGTTCCACATCATCGGGGCCGACACCGCAGTCGCCTACGCCTCGCAGGCCGGGCAGCTCGAGTTGAACGTCATGATGCCGCTGATGGCGTTCGAGGTGACGTTCTCGATCGAGATCCTCAAGAACTACCTGCCGGTGTTCGTCGAGAAGTGCATCGACGGGATCGCGGCGGACCGCGCGCAGTGCGAGGCCTACTACATCAGCTCTCCTGCGCTCGCGACCGCACTGAACCCGATCATCGGCTATGCCGCCGCCGCAGAGATCGCGAAGGAATCGGCGAAGAGCGGCAAGCGGATCCCCGACCTCCTGCGCGAGCGCAACCTGATGCCGGAGGAACAGATCCGATCGATCTTCACCCCGGAGTTCCTCGCGGGCCAGGCGGATCGCAAATAGCGCATCGGACGGCGGGCGTCCCGCCCGGCAGCGAATGCCCCCCAACTGCGCGGGCGTACAATCGCGGCCGGTCCAATGCGTCTCTTCATCGCGGCCACCTTTCCCGATGCGGTCATCCGCGACCTCAATCAGCGTGTGGCCGGATTCAGGTCACGCCTTCCGAGCGCTTCCTGGGTCCGCTCCGAGACGCAGCATCTGACCTTCGCGTTTCTCGGCGAACAGGACGCGGCCCTCATCGACCGCATCGCGCCGACGCTGCGCGAGAGGCTCGCCGCGATTCCGCGATTCGAAGGGCGGATTCGCGGCTGCGGCTTCTTTCCGAACCCGCACCACGCGCGTGTCGGCTGGGTGGGGCTCGACCCGGAGGAGGGCTTCGGGAAGGTCGCAGCGGTGGTCCGGGAGGTCGTCGAGGAGGAGGGCGTCCACCTCGATCGCGCCGAGTTCCGCGCGCATCTGACGCTGATGCGCCTCAAGGATCGATGGCCACCCGCGTCGATCGACCTCTTCTCGCGCTCTCTCCGCGACTACGCCTCCGAGCCCTTCGCGGTCGATCACGCCACGCTCTTCTCGAGTGAGCTGAAGCCGACCGGTGCGGTTCACACACCCGTTCAGACCTATCGGCTCAACTGACCGACGTCTCACCACAGAGGCACAGAGGACACAGAGAATCACTGAGTTCGTGCGGGAGGCCGCATGCGTGGTTACCCCGTACTTCCTCTGTGATTCTCTGTGTCCTCTGTACTACTAACCACCACAATCTTTGCACCGCGGGAAGATTCCTTCCGCAACCGCGCGTTCGCGCTCGGCTCCCCGAGGAACCCCGAGGAACCCCGAGGAACTCAGGGACCGAGGGACTTTGGTTGCGGCGAAGCCGCGCTGTGCCTCTGTGGTAGCGGTTACCGCGAGCGCGCGCGAGCCGCACGACCGCGCGCCTCTTCCCGTCCGCGCAGCTGGCC
>JBAQWH010000335.1:0-4445 GCA_049298815.1 Thermoanaerobaculia bacterium
GGACCGGCGTCGCCAACGTCGTCGCCTTCACCCGCGCCGACGACATCCTCGTCATGGTTCCCCGCCTGACCACGCAGATCGCTTCGGCACCGAAGCAGCCGCTCGGCGACGTGTGGGGCGACCGCTCGATCGACCTCCGCGGACGCTGGCGGAACGTCTTCACCAGCGAGGTGGTCGAGGGATCGCCGCTCCGCCTCGCGGACGTCTTCGCGACCTTCCCCGTTGCGATGTTCGAGAGGGAGTAGCAGAAAACGCCGCGTGGGTCACCACAGAGACACAGAGAGCACAGAGGTGGCGGCGTGCGGTTCTCCCTCTGTGAACCTCGGTGCCCTCTGTGCCTCTGTGGTGACAGTCGCAGTTTGGTGCACAGCCTTTGAGCCGGCGG
Source organism: Thermoanaerobaculia bacterium (assembly GCA_049298815.1). Lineage (GTDB taxonomy): Bacteria > Acidobacteriota > Thermoanaerobaculia > Gp7-AA8 > Gp7-AA8 > JBAQWH01. Next base: position 386 of record JBAQWH010000335.1, read on the forward strand.
AGCGACCCTTCGACCTGACTTCTACGCGGGCTTCTCCAGCCTTCCGCTGATTTCCGCGAGGAACTGGAGGCGCTTGGCGTGTGCAGGCGTCAGCGCAGACGGCCGCATGCGCCAGCTCCAGTTGTCCTTGCCGGCCCCCGGGGTGTTCATGCGGGCTTCGGCGCCGAGGTCGAGGATGTCCTGCACCGGGACGATGACGGTTTCGGCGACGGAGGTGTAGGCGGCGCGGATCATCGACCAGGAGAACGCGGGGTCGGGGCCGAGGTACGCGAGCGCGATCCTGCGCTCGGCCGCCGAAGCGGAGTCGAACCAGCCGCGCGCCGTGTCGTTGTCGTGCGTTCCGGTGTAGACGACCGTGTGGGGCTCGATCCGGTGCGGGAGATGCACGCTGTCGGCTTCCGTGAAGCCGAACTGCAGGATCTTCATCCCCGGGATGCCGAGCTCGTCGCGCAGGTCATACACGTCCTGCGTGATCAGGCCGAGGTCCTCGGCGACCAGCGGGAGCTCGCCGAGCTCCTTGCGCACCGCCTCGAACAGCTCGCTGCCCGGCGCGGCCATCCAGCGGCCGTTCACGGCGGTCTCCTCGCCGGCGGGGATCTCCCAGTACCCGGCGAAACCGCGGAAGTGGTCGAGCCGCACGGCGTCTGCCATCCGCAGGTTCGCGCGGATCCGCTCGATCCACCATGCGTACTTAGTCTCCCGCAGGGCGTCCCAGCGGTAGAGAGGGTTCCCCCAGCGCTGTCCCGTCTTGCTGAAGTAGTCGGGGGGGACGCCGGCGACGACCGTCGGGCGGCCGTCCTCGTCGAGCTGGAAGAGGTCTCGGTTCGCCCAGACGTCGGCGCTGTCGCCTGCGACGTAGATCGGGATGTCGCCGAGGATGCGGATGTTCCGGGCGCGGGCAGCGCTCCGCACTGCCGACCACTGGCGGAAGAAGAGGAACTGGGTGAACTCCCAGAACCGGACCTCCTCCGCGTGCTCGCGGCGGGCCGACGCGAGCGCCTTGTGCTGGCGTTTGGCGAGGCCCGGCTCCCAGTCCCACCAGCCCGCGGCCTGGTGCGACGTCTTGAGCGCCATGAACAGGGCGTAGTCGTCGAGCCACGCCTTCTGCTCGGCGCCCTTCACGAACGCGTGGAATTCGTGATCAAGATGCCGGTGCGACGCGAGGTTGTGGAACGCCTTGCGAAGCAGTTGGAACTTGAACTCGGCGACCGCGGAGAACTGGACCTGGTCCTCGCGGAAGGCGGGAGCAGCATCGAGGTCCGACTGCGCGAGCAGGCCGTCCTGAAGGAGCCGCTGCGGCGAGATGAGGAGCGGGTTGCCGGCGAGCGACGAAAGGCAGCCGTAGGGTGAGTTGCCGAAGCCGGGCGGGTTGAGCGGCAGCACCTGCCACCACTTGAAGCCGGCAGACGCGGCCCAGTCGAGGAACGCGACGATCTCGTCGCCGAGATCGCCGATGCCGTACGGTCCCGGGATGGACGTCGGATGGAGGAGGATGCCGGCGTTGCGGTTGGCTGGTTTCGTCAGTTCAATGTTCGTCATGAGTGCCCGTCGGGAGCTGCATTGGTGAGGACGCTGCGGCTTCGGGACTGATCGCAAGTCCTCTGCCCAGCTCATCGAAAAGCGCGAGCCATTGCCTCGACTCGGCGCCGCCGGCGCCCGCTGCGATCGCGGGCCGCACGGTGTTGCGCATGCGGTAGTACTCGTTCTGGGGAAGACGAAGGTCGACGGTGAGCTGCGTTCCGCGGACGATTCCGATCAGCGCCTCGAAGTGTTCGAGCACGTCGACGTCGTCCGGATGGTCGACGAATCGCTCAGCCGCAGCCTCGAGAGCGCGGCGGAACGCCATCAGCGTGGTCTCGTCGAGCGTGACGCCTTCGTCCTTCGCCTCGCGCAGGCGCGAGCTGAGCTCGGCGAGCGGGGGGACCTGCTGCTCGAGGATCCGTCGGATCTGGAGATTCAGGTCGAACTCAGCCACGACCTGCAGCACCTTCGGCACCGGGATGGCGAGCCGCATGTGGAACCGCATGAGCGGGTCGTAACGCTCGTGCAGGTGGCGGAAGGCCGACTCCGCCTCGACGAGCGTCGCAGTGCAGAGCTCACCCAGGATCCGGCGCTGCGCATCGCGGAACAGGGAGCGGATCGACACCGGCGCCTCGTTGTACTCCTGGTCGAGCAGGCGGATCACGCTGGGGATCCCGCCCGGCTCCATCGCGGCCGCGAGCGCGGCCCAGACGTGCGTGGTCTCGGAGGCCGCCCTCGCGTGGCGTACGCCCCCGGTGATCTCGGTCTCGCCGAGATGGAGGACCGCGAACTCGAACGACGCCGTTTCATGGGTGATGGTCGAGCGGACGTCGATCGTACCGAGCGCCATGCGGGTCCGCCCCGCCTTGTGGATCTCGAAGCTGCGCTGGCTGACTTCGTAGCAGTAGACGCGTGCCTCGTCGTCGAATTGGTCGAACAGCGAGGCGACAGCGTAGTGCGACGCCACGCGGCCCAGATCGACTCTGACGGGGAACACCTCGCGCTCGTAGATCTGCCGTGCCGAGCCGCGCTCCGGGATGTTGCTGTGCGCCTCGGCGAGGCGCCGCATGAACTCGGCGTCGAGCGCCTCTCCACTCACCGACTCGACGAGCTGGCTGACGCGCGCGGCGTAGTGGAGCACCTGAACCGTCTCGATGCCCGACAGGTCGCTGAAGAACCAGCCGCAGCTCGTGTACATCAGCATCGCGTTCCGCTGCATCTCGAGGAGCTCGAGGACGCGGGTCGCGTCTGCGTCGGGATGCGCATGCTCCGCGAGGAAGCGCTGCACGCTCTCGTCGGAGCGGTCGAGAATGACGCTGATGTACTCCTCGCGCGCGTTCCACGGATCGCGTAAAACGCCGGCGGCGAAGCGTTCATAGACGCTCGCGGCCACGTCCCGCAGCCAGTCGAGCGCGTCGCGGAGCGGCCGGCGCCACTGCTGGGTCCACCCCGCCCCGCCTCCCGCATGGCAGCCGCAGTCGCTTCGCCACCGTTCCACGCCGTGGGAGCAGCTCCACGACGTCAGCTCCCGGATCTCGACCTCGTGCAGAGGTGGATGGAACTCGAGGTACTCGCCGTAGTTCGTCAGGCGGGCGATCTCGTTCTCTTCGATGAAGCTGAGCGCATAGGCGAGGGCCATGTCGCCGAACAGGTGGTGGTGGCCGTACGTCTCCCCGTCGGTAGCGATGTTGACCAGCTCGTCGTGCGGGCGCTGCGGGGAGAAGGCTCCCTGCAGCCGGTGCGCGAGATGCTCGCCGCGGGACAGCAGGTTCTCGAACGCGACCGCCCGCGAGATCGGGCCGTCGTAGAAGAAGATCGCGATCGAACGTCCGGACGGCAGGTTGCACACGTACGGCCGCGTCGGGTCGACGTGCCCCTCCGCTTCGACCCAGTGGGCCTGCGCGGTCGCGCGCCACCGGAGTGCCTGATGCGGTTCGAGGACCGTGAACGCGATCCCCTCGGCGGCCAGCGCTTCGAGGCTCGCGATGTCGACCGCAGTCTCCGGCAGCCACATCCCCTCCGGTCGTCGCCCGAACCGGGCCTCGAAATCGCGGATCCCCCAGCGCACCTGCGTCCGCTGGTCGCGCTCGTTCGCGAGCGGGAGGATCATGTGGTTGTAGGCTTGAGCCAGCGCGCTGCCGTGGCCGCTGAACTTCTCGCGGCTCAGCCGGTCGGCCTCCAGGACGGCGGCGTACGTGCGCGGCGCACAGGCCTCCATCCAGCTCAACAGAGTCGGACCGAAGTTGAAACTGATCGACCCGTAGTTGTTCGTGATCGTCCGGATCTGGCCGCGCTCGTCGAGGATGCGCGCCGTCGCATTCGGCTCGTAGCACTCCGCCGTGATGCGATCGTTCCAGTCGTGGTAGGGGTGCGCGGAATCCTGCGTCTCGATCGCTTCGAGCCACGGGTTCTCGCGAGGGGGTTGATAGAAGTGCCCGTGGATGCAGATGAAGCGGGTCTGCGACATGGACGAGGGATCGTAGCACCGACGAGTGGTCAGTGGTCAGTGGCCGGTGGTCAGTGGTCAGTGGTCAGTGGT
>JBAQWH010000336.1:0-2371 GCA_049298815.1 Thermoanaerobaculia bacterium
ACGTCGAGGGGACCGTCGTGCCGGAGTAGAGGCGGGTTGGCTCGCCGGCTCCGGGCGACGAGACGTACAGCTCGTAGCCGGTCGCGGTGGTCACCGGCGACCAGCGGAAGCTCACCGGCGAGGTCACTTCGTCGCCGTCGCCGGGGTTGAGCAGTGACGGAGCCTTCGCCGCGCTGCAGTCCGGCGGCGGCTCGTTGGTAAACGTGCGGTGCTCCGACTCGACGAAGGGACAGCGGTCGTACAGCGTGCGGACGAACCACTCGGTTGCGCCCGAGACCGCGTTGCGCGTCACCGTGAGGCTCTTCGCGTCGGTCGCCTGGAGCAAGGTCGGCGTGCCGCCTGCGTAGATCGCCCAGAGCTCGTAACCGATCGCGCCCGACTTCGGATCCCAGCGGAACGTCACCGAAGCGTCGGCCGTGTTGGCCTTGTCGGGCGGGGAGATGAGCGACGCAGCGTCGGACGGACAGACGTTCGCCGGCGGGATCGTCAAGGTCCGCTCGGCCGAAGTCGTGGACGGACAGCCCTTGAACAGCGCCTCGACCCACCACGTCGTCGTCCCCGGCTCCAGGGTCGTCGAAAGCGTCGTGCCCGAAGTCCTTCCAACTTCCTCGGGCTCCTCCTCCTCTCCCTCCTCGTGCTCGAGAATGACGACTCGGTACTCGGAGGCGTTCTCCACGGCGGTCCAGGTGAACTGGACGGATGCGGTCGACACCGTCGCCTGATCGGCAGGCGAAGCCAGAACCGGGATCGCGCGGTTGGCACATGGATCGGGAGCCGCCACGGTGAAGCTCACCGCCGGCGACAACGTCGCAGGACAGCCGCTGAAGATCGCTTCGATCGTGGCCGTGACCGCTCCGGCCGGAAGGGTGGTGGTGAGCGTCGTCGCGGTCGAGGTCGTACCAACATCCTGCGGCGCGCCGTCGCCGACGCGGACGATCACGCGATAGCCCACAGCACCCGCTGCAGCATTCCAGGTGATGGTCACGTCTTCGGACGTCGTCGCTCCGGCAGCCGGCGCCGTGATCGCCGGCGCGGGGTTCTGCGCGCAGGTGTCGACGACCGGAACCGTGAACGTGCGGGTCAGCGAGCGGGTCGGCGCGCAGGTGCCGGGCAGACGCGCGATGACGTACCAGCTCGTCGTGCCGTTCGAGACCGAGACGGTCGTCGTCGTGCCGGTCGACGTCGTGGCCATCGCAGGGGCGTTACCGTTGGTCGCGACCCAGATCTCGTAGGCCGTCGCGCCGTCGACCGCGGTCCACTGCAGCGTGACCGGAGACGTGAGGTTGTTCGCGCCGTCGGCCGGAGAGGTCAGAGTCGGAGCGGTCGTGTTGCAGACCGGCGGCGGAGCCTCGACCGTCGTCACGACCCGTGCGCCGTTGGTCGCCATGTCGGGATCGGGTGAGAGCGCGCGGACGCTGGCGACGTTCGTGATGATGCCCGTCTGCTGCGGGGCGACGACCGTGAGCGTGATCGTGGAGGCGTCGTTGATCGGAACCGTGGCGCGTCTGCACACGACCGTGAGCGCCGTCGTGCTGCACTCCCACCCTCCCGTCACTGCGACGTTGCCCACCGTCACGCCAGGCGGCAGATCGTCGGTGACCGTCACGGTCGTTGCCGTCGCCGGTCCGTTGTTCGCGATGCTGAGCAGGTAGTTGAACGTGGCGCCGGTCTGGACCGTCGCCGGTCCGGTCTTGCTGATCGTCAGATCCGCGTTGACCTCCGCGATGGTGATCTGGACCTGGCCGTTCGCGGCACAGCCGCCCGCGTTCACCTCGACGGTGAGCGTGACCGCGCCGCTGTTGCCCGCGGTGAACAGGATCGTGTTCGTCCCGAGCCCGCTGGTGATCGTGCCGTTCGTGATGCCCCAGACGTAGGTCGCGCTCGCCTGGACCGGAACGCTCGCGCGGTTCGTCGTCGAGGCGGGCGTCACGCTCGTCGCCGAGGTGATCGTCGCGTTGGCCGGGAGCGCGACCGCGACGGTCTTGCCCGCCGTTGCCGCGCAGCCGGCGGCGTTCGTCACGGTCACCTGGTAGGTCGTCGTGGCGGTCTGCGTCTTCGTGATCGTCCGCGTCGTCTCGCCGGTCGACCACAGATACGTCGCGAAGCCTTCACCTGCGTCGAGTGTCACCGAGCCGTTGATGCAGATCGAGTCGGGGCCGCCGATCGCAGCGGTCGGCGCCGCGACGATCGGGAGCGTGACCGACCCGGTCGACGTGCAGCCGTTCGCCACGATCGAGACGCCGAGCACGACCTCCCCGCTCGCGCCCGCCGTGAAGGTCACGACCGGAGACGTGCCTCCATCGGTGATCGTGCCGCCGGTGATCGTCCACTGGTAGGTCGCGCCGGTCTGGGCCGGGACGCTGGCCTGGGT
>JBAQWH010000337.1:0-2001 GCA_049298815.1 Thermoanaerobaculia bacterium
CCTATGTGCAGCGCGTGCGCGAGTTGCCCGGCGTGAAAGCCTGGATCGACGAGGCCCTGGCCGAAAAGGACTTTCTGGACTTCGAAGAGCCCTACCGCCTGCGCCATACCGAAGGCTGAGCACCACCATGGCCGTCACCATCTACCTGCGCTATGTACTCAACACCAGCAAGCTGAAAGAGTTTGAGCACTACGGAAAACTGTGGATTCCGCTGGTCGAGAAATTCGGCGGCCAACACCACGGCTACTTCATGCCCAGCGAGGGCGCCAATAACATCGCGCTGGCGCTGTTCACGTTCGAGAGCCTCGCCGCCTACGAGCGCTACCGCGAGGCGTCGATGCAGGATGCGGACTGCCAAGCGGCTTTCCGCTATGCCGAAGAGACGGGGTGCATCGTGAGCTACGAGCGGAGTTTTTTCCGCCCCGTTTTCAAGTGAGAGTTCAGGGCCAATCGATCGGGAGCCCAGCGCGCGCCCCGGCTATTCGCGCTGGATCAGCTTCCCCTCTTTGTCGTACTCGTTAGCCCAGCCAATGTGTATCGCTATCTGGCCCAACCCCACCAGCGCAACAATGGCCGCCATCACCAACACAAATGCCCGGCCGCTGTAAATGTCATCGTAGGGGTGAATGACTCTTTCCTTGTCAGCGATTTGGAGAACGCGCGCGCCATCGTGCCACACGGTGAGCTGCGCTTGACGCGCCTCCATTCGAACCAAGTGTTCTATAGGGCATCCCCCCGATTTGTGTCCACGCGAGCAGGACACCTGCGCGCCCGACGCTGTCCTAAAGACGGCCTCGCGCGCCATCGGCCCCGGGTGCTTTACTTCGACAGTGGCACTCTCCACCGTCAGTGTTTCAAGCGGGGGAGCGTACGGCCATAGAGCCATTCCCGTCAGCAAAGCCGCAAAGGCAAAAGTAAACACCGTCACACGTTTTTTCATCGCCCGCTCTACCTAAACTGCTTGCGCAAGAACGCCTTGTGCCGCGCGATGTGCGCCAACTGCGCAGGGGCGATAGAACCGCCCAGGTCTTCGTCCTCGGTATTGAGCACCTGGTTGGCGTAGGCCATGGCGCGGGCCACCACCTCTTCATCGCTCACGCCCTGTGTGGCCGCCAGGTCCATTGCCACGCGGCGCATGGCGCGCTGCGACAGCATCCACATCGCGCCGAAGGAATCCCACGCGGCCGCCACCTCTTTGAACTTGTCGTGCTCGGCCAGGATGTCATTGAGCGGCTTGGCCAGGATCTCCTGCAGGTCGTCTACCTTGGCCTTCAGAGCCTCGAACTGCGCCTCGCGCTGCAGGGCCTCGGCGGCAGCATTGGCGGCGGCGTCAGGTGCCTGGGGCACGGGCACGCTGCCGTCGGGGTTGAGCTGGGCGATGGTGAGGTCAGACGATAGAGACATGGTGAGCTGGACTATACGGCGCAGAGCAAGTTCTAAACTCGCACCATGCAAATCTACATGGTGGGCGGCGCCGTCCGCGACAAGCTGCTGGGCCGGCCGGTGAATGACCACGACTGGGTGGTGGTGGGCGCGACGCCCGAGCAGATGCTGGCGCAGGGCTACCTGCCCGTGGGGCGCGACTTCCCCGTCTTTTTGCACCCCGAAACGCGCGAGGAATACGCGCTGGCGCGCACCGAGCGCAAGAGCGGGCGAGGCTACCGGGGCTTTGTGGTGCAAAGCTCGCCCGACGTGACGTTGGAAGAAGACCTGTCGCGCCGCGACCTTACTATCAATGCAATAGCTACCAGCGCTTATGGAATAAGCGCTGGAGGCATATTTGACCCATATTCTGGCGCCCAAGACATCGAGAACCGCGTGCTGCGCCACGTGACGGACGCGTTCCGTGAAGACCCGGTGCGCATCCTGCGCGTGGCGCGGTTTGCGGCACGCTTCACCGACTTCACGGTGGCGCCCGAGACCATGCAGCTGATGCGCGAGATGGTGGCGCATGGCGAGGTGGACCACCTGGTGGCCGAGCGCGTGTGGCAAGAGCTGGCG
>JBAQWH010000338.1:0-4240 GCA_049298815.1 Thermoanaerobaculia bacterium
GCCCCCGCTTCCGCGAGCGCGATCGCCATCGCAGCGCCCAGTCCGCGCCCGGACCCGGTGACGATGGCGAGCTGACCGTCGAGACGGAACGGATCTGCGTGCATGTCAGTGCGCCTCCGCCGTTGCACTGGTCCGCTTCACGTCGCGGCCGAGCGCGCCGAGCTGCACGCCGAGGTACTCGCGTGCGTTGAAGAACGAGACGTCCTGCGCGAGCCGGCCGAGCGCCTTGCGGTCGTCCGGCAGGAGGCCGTCGCGCACGTCGTTGCCGAGAAGGTTGCAGACGACCCGGCGGAAATACTCGTGACGTGAGTAGGAGAGGAAGCTCCGCGAGTCGGTGACCATCCCGACGAAGCGGGAGAAGAGCGCCATGTTCGAGAGTGCGCGGATCTGCGCCTCCATCCCTTCCTTCTGGTCGAGGAACCACCACGCGGAGCCGTACTGCAGCTTTCCGGGGATGGTGCCGTCCTGGAAGTTGCCGATCATCGTCGCGAACAGCTCGTTGTCGGCCGGGTTGAGGTTGTAGAGGATCGTCTTCCCAAGCTGATTGGTCGTGTCGAGGCGATCGAGGAAGCGGGCGAGTGGACGCGCCTGTTCGAAGTCGCCCACCGAGTCGAGCCCGGCGTCGGCACCGAGGAGGCGGCGCATGCGGCTGTTGTTGTTGCGCAGTGCGCCGAGGTGGTACTGCTGCACCCAGCCGCGCGCGTGGTCCATGAGTGCGAAGCGATGGAGCAGCGCCGCCTTGTAGCCGAGCGCGTCCGGCTGCGAGACCGCCGTGCGCGCGCGGAGCTTCGCGAACGTGGCTGCGACCTCCGCGTCGCTCGACGGCTCGGCGTAAATCTGCTCGAGCCCGTGATCGGACGCGCGACACCCTGCCTCGTGGAACTCGGCATGGCGTTTGTCCAGCGCGTCGAAGAGATCGGAGATCGTGGAAATCGACGTGCCAGCCGCGGCTTCCAGACGGTCGACCCACGCGTTGAATGCGTCGAGGTCTTCGATTCCGAGCGCCGCGTCGGGCCGCCACGTCGGGACGACCCAGGTGTCGGCGTCCACCCGGCGCGCGAGGGAGTGGTGATGCTCGAGGCTGTCGGCAGGATCGTCGGTCGTACAGACGACGGCGACGTTGAACTGGCGCAGCAGTCCGAGGGTCGTGAACTCGGGCTGCGCGAGCTTCTCGTTGCAGCGGTCGTAGATCGAGCGTGCGGTCCGCGGATCGAGGATCTCGGTGATCCCGAACGGCTTCTTCAGCTCGAAGTGAGTCCAGTGATAGAGCGGGTTCCGCATCGTCGCGGGAACGGTCTTCGCCCACGCTTCGAACTTCTCCCAGTCGGACGCGTCGCCGGTGCAGAAGCGCTCGTCGATCCCGTTCGCCCGCATCGCACGCCACTTGTAGTGGTCGCCGTCGAGCCAGATGCCGGTGATCGACCTGAACTGATGATTCGTGGCGATCTGCTGGACCGGAAGGTGGCAGTGGTAGTCGACGATCGGGAGGTGCGCGACCCAGCCGTGGAAGAGGTCGCGCGCGACGTCGGTCTCGAGGAGAAAGTCGTCATGGATGAACGGTCTCATACGTCCGCCTGCTCCAGCCGCGGCGCGAGCACGTGGATCACGCCGAGCGCGAGGAGATACGCGAGTCCCGCGATGATGAAGACGAGGTGGTAGTTGCCGGTGAGCTGCAGCAGGTGCCCGGTGCCGGTGGCGATCAGCATTCCGCCGATGGCCCCTGCCATGCCGCCCATCCCGACCACCGAGCCGATCGCGCGGCGCGGGAACATGTCGGATGCCGTCGTGAAGAGGTTGGCGCTCCATCCCTGATGCGCCGCGGCCGCAAGACTAATCAGTGCCACTGCAGACCAGACACTCTTCACTTCCGATGCGAAGATGATCGGCGTGACGGCGAGCGCGCAGACGAGCATCGCGGTCTTACGCGCCGCATTGATCGTCCATCCCCGCTTGATCAGAGAGGACGAGAGCCACCCGCCGCCGATGCTGCCGATGTCCGCGACCACGTAGATGACGATCAGTGGCGGACCGAGCTTGCCGAGAGTGAGGCCGTGCTTTTCGTTGAGGAACTTCGGGATCCAGTAGAGGTAGAACCACCAGACCGGATCGGTCATGAACTTGCCGAGTGAGAACGCCCAAGTCTGCCGCAGCCCCGCGAGCGAGAGCCACGGGATCTTCGTCGTCGCCTCGGCGGGATCGCTGCGGATGTAGTCGAGCTCCGCTTTCGTCAGCCGCTTGTGCTTCTCGGGCGGCTGATAGAGCCAGAGCCAGAGCCCCAGCCAGAGGAAGCCGATCGCGCCTGTGATCACGAACGCGGCCTGCCAGTGCCAGGTGAGCGCGATCCACGGGACGACGGCCGGCGCGATGATCGCGCCGACGTTGCTGCCGCTGTTGAAGATGCCGGTGGCGAGCGCGCGCGCGCGCTTCGGGAACCACTCGGCGACCGTCTTGATCGCGGCGGGGAAGTTCCCCGCCTCGCCGAGACCGAGGCCGAACCGGGCCATGCCGAATCCGATCGGCGTCCGGGCGAGCGCGTGAGCCATCGCCGAGACGCTCCAGAAGACGATCGCGACCGCGAAGCCGAGCTTCGTTCCGATCAGGTCGAGGACGCGGCCGACGAGGAGCAGGCCGAGGGCGTAGGCAGCCTGGAACGCGGTGACGATGTAGCCGTACTGCACCTCGTTCCAGCCGATCTCCTTCTGCAGGGTCGGCGCGAGGATTCCGAGGACCTGACGGTCGATGTAGTTGATCGTCGTCGCGAGGAGGAGGAGGCCGCAGACGATCCACCGGACGTAGCCGCGGCGGACGGGAGCCTCCTCTTCAGGGACGGCGGCGGGAGTGACTGGATCGGTGTTGCTCATCGTGCAACCGCCGTCGCCTGCAGCTCACGCCAGACGCGTCCGGCGGGGAACTCGTAGTCGTCGAGCGACTCCGGCCTCATCGTGATGCTGTAGCCCGGCCGCGTTGGGACGACATAGCGGGCGTTGCTGATGACGCAGGGATCGACGAAGTGCTCGTGCAGGTGGTCGACGTACTCGCAGACGCGGTCCTCGAGGCTCCCGCCGACCGCGATGTAGTCGAAGATCGAGATGTGCTGCACGTACTCGCAGAGTCCGACGCCGCCCGCGTGCGGGCAGACGGGCACGCCGAATTTGGCGGCCATCAGGAGGACCGGCAGCACCTCGTTGACGCCCCCCATGCGGCAGCTGTCGACCTGCAGGAAGCGGATCGCCTTCGCCTGCAGCAGCTGTTTGAAGATGACGCGGTTCTGCACGACCTCGCCGGTCGCGACGCGGATCGGGTCGATCGCATTCTGGATCGTCGCGTGGCCGAGGACGTCGTCGGCACTCGTCGGCTCCTCGATCCACCACGGGTCGAACTGCGCGAGCGCCTTCATCTGGACGATCGACTCACCGACGTCCCAGCACTGGTTCGCATCCATCATGAGGATGCGGTCGGGGCCGATCTCCTCGCGCATCAACGCCGCGCGGCGGACGTTGTCCTCGAGGTTCTGGCCGACCTTCATCTTGAAGGCGGTCCAGCCCTGCTCGATCGCCTCGCGGCAGAGCCGGCGGACCTTCTCGTCGGGGTAGCCGAGCCAGCCGGTCGACGTCGTGTAAGCGGGGAAGCCGTCACGCAGGAGCTCGGCCTGGCGGTCCGCCTTCCCGTTCTCCTTCGCCTTCAGGATCTGCAGCGCTTCCTCGGGGGTGAGCGCGTCGGTGATGTAGCTGAAGTCGATGGCGTTCACGATCTGCTCGGGCGAAAGGTCCGCGAGGTGCTTCCACATCGGCTTTCCTTCGCGCTTCGCCCAGAGGTCCCAGACGGCGTTGATGAGCGCGCCGGTGGCCATGTGGAGGATGCCCTTCTCCGGACCGAGCCAGCGTAGCTGCCTGTCGACGGTGAGATCGCGATAGAAGCCGCGCAGGTCCGAGGTGATCGCGGAGAGCGACCGACCGATGACGTGGTGCTTCAGTGCGTGCACGGCGGACACGACGATCTCGTTGCCGCGGCCGTTCGTGAACGTGAGACCGTCACCCGACAGTCCGGCGTCTGTCCTCACGGTGACGTAGGTGGCCGAGTAGTCGCCCAGGTTGAGCGCGTCGGATCCGTCCATCTGGAGCGACGTAGGAAACCGGACGTCGCGCACGCGGACATCGGTGATCTTCACTGGACCTCCTCCGGCGTGCGCGGTGGGCGGTCGCCGCACGCCTGACTTCTATTGATTGACGCCGCTGGCGAG
>JBAQWH010000339.1:0-2197 GCA_049298815.1 Thermoanaerobaculia bacterium
GAAGTCCGCTCTCCGAGTGTGATGCGAAAGGGTAACGCATGACCAACACCACCCCCCCCCGCACGACCCCCGATCAGCTCACCGTACCGCCCGACGGACGCCCGTTCAGCGAGCAGCCGCAGTGGCGCAACGACTTCCCGATCGACTGGCCGCAGGACGAGCTGGTCGCGCGCCGCGATTTCACGAAGTTCCTCGTGCTCACGAGCTTCGCCTTCGTCGTCGGCCAGGCCTGGATCGCGTTCGAGAACTTCGGACGCAGACGCCGCGGCGAGCCGCCTGTCATGAAGATCGCACGCGCGGACGACATCCCCGTCGGCGGCTCCCTCGTCTTCAACTACCCGGGGCCGCACGACAACTGCCTCGTCGTACGGACCGGCAACGCGATGTACTTCGCGTACAACCAGAAGTGCACGCACCTGAGCTGCGCGGTGGTGCCTGACCTCGCGAACGGCCGGCTCCTCTGCCCGTGCCACAACGGAGGCTTCGAGATGCGGAGTGGAGTCCCTCTGTTCGGTCCGCCGCGGCGCGCGCTCGAGCGAGTGCTTCTCGAGATCCGCGACGGTGATCTGTTCGCGATCGGCAAGGAGCTCCGCGCATGAAAGACCTCCTCTCCCGCCAGCAGAAAGCGACGATCGTCTACGGCATCCTGGCGATCGTCCTCATGATCGTGATCCTGCAGCTCTGGCTTCTGACCGCAACGATGAACGCCTACCTCGCAGGACAGGAAGGGGTGATCCTTCCGGCGCTGCTCGCGAGCGTCGTCTGCTTCGGTCTGAATGCAGGGCTGCTCTGGTATCTCTACGGATTGGAGCGGCGATGAACGCCAGAACCCAGCAGCTCACTCTCGGTACCGGCGCGTTCGCCGTCTGCTTCGCGGTCTTCGGCTCGGTGTCTGCGTTGATGCCGCTGCTCAAGAAGCAGCTCGGGCTCGACCCGGTGCAGGTCAGCATCGCGATCGCACTTCCGGTCCTGCTCGGCAGCCTCGGTCGCATCCCGCTCGGGATCCTCACGGACCGGATGGGCGGACGGAAGATCTTCTCGATCGTCATGGCGCTGACGATCGTCCCGGCCGTCCTGATGGGCTTCGTCGATTCGTACACGCAGTTGCTGGTCTACGGGTTCTTCCTCGGCATCGGTCTGGCGAGTTTCTCGGTCGGCGTCGCGTACGTGAGCCGCTGGTTCCCGCCGGAGGCGCAGGGGAAAGCGCTCGGGATCTATGGCGCAGGGAACTTCGGGCAGTCGCTCGCGTCGTTCGGCGCCCCGCTCATCGCAGCCGCGTTCGGGCTGAGGTGGGGGTTCTGGGTCTTCGCGATCCTGACCGCGCTCTGGCTCCTCTACTTCCTGGCGAAGGCGGAGAACGCGCCGTCCGCGGTCCGTCCGAAAAGCGTCGCGGAAGCGCTCGCGCCGCTCCGGGAGATGGACGCCTGGGTCCTCAGCCTCTACTACTTCCTGACGTTCGGCGGCTTCGTCGCGATGAGCGTCTACCTGCCGACGTTCCTGACCGACATCTTCAAGCTGACGCCGCAGGATGCGGGGATGCGGACGGCCGGCTTCGCCGTCGTCGCGACGTTGCTCCGCCCGTACGGGGGCTCGCTGGCCGACCGCATCGGCGGCCAGAAGATCCTGGCGTGGGTGTTTCCCGGCGTCGCGCTGACGGCGCTGCTGATGGCGTTCCCGACGATGCCCACGTTCACGATCGGGGCGCTCGGGATGGCCGCGGTCGTAGGCCTCGGCAATGGTGCCGTCTTCAAGCTCGTGCCCGAGTACTTCCCGAAGACAGTGGGGTCCGTGACCGGGCTCGTCGGTGCGGCCGGCGGCCTTGGTGGGTTCTTCCCGCCTCTCGTGCTCGGGTACGTGAAGCGTTCGACCGGCGCGTTCACCCTCGGCTTCATCTTCCTTGGCGTCTTCGCGCTGCTCTGCCTCGCCGTCCTGATGATTCGAAATCGAGCCGCAGCCCATCAGGTGACGTAGTGGCTGACCGAACGCGTGAGCCCGCGTAACGGGCGACGGAACAGACCGCCTTCTCAGCCGCCCGCCAGGCGGGCTCAACGTCCTGTTCACGTACTGGCACCCGGCTGAAGGGCGTGTTGCCGAACGTGTGCTTATTAATATGCTGTATTAATGTGTATAATATCGTGCAGGTGGTTACCTCTGCATGATGACCAAGGAAGTCCCTGTACAGAACGCGTTCTTTCCG
>JBAQWH010000340.1:0-3019 GCA_049298815.1 Thermoanaerobaculia bacterium
CGCGACCGGAGAGCCGATCGGTCCGCAGTTCTCCGCGGCGACCTCGCTCGACATCGATCGCGCCGTGTCGCTCGCGGCCGAATCGTTCTTCGCGTACCGCGATGCCGGCGGCCGGGCGCGGGGCACCTTTCTGCGCCGGATCGCTGCGAACCTGGAGACGGCCGGCGACGAGCTGACCGGGCGCGCGCATCTCGAGACGGCACTCCCGCTCGCCCGGCTTCAGTCGGAGCTCGGCCGCACCTGCGGTCAGCTTCGGTTGTTCGCGGACCTCGTCGAGAAGGGGGCGTGGGTGTCTGCGCGAATCGACCGGGCGGAGCCCGAGCCGAAGCCGGCCGCGAAGCCGGACCTGCGCTCGATGCTGCGGCCGCTCGGACCGGTGGCAGTCTTCGGCGCAAGCAATTTTCCTCTGGCGTTCTCGGTCGCCGGCGGCGACACCGCCTCCGCGCTGGCTGCCGGCTGCCCGGTCATCGTGAAGGCGCACCCGGCCCATCCCGGGACCTCGGAGCTGGCCGGAGTGGCCATCCAGCAGGCGGTGCGCGAGAGTGGGATGCCGGAAGGGACTTTCTCGCTCCTCTTCGATGCGGCGCACGAGGTGGGACTCCGGCTGGTTGAACATCCGCTGGTCTGCGCCGTCGCCTTCACCGGGTCGCGCCGCGGCGGACACGCGTTGATGGATGCGGCACAGCGGCGCAGTACGCCGATTCCCGTCTACGCCGAGATGGGGAGCATCAACCCGGTGTTCATCCTTCCGGGAGCGCTGCGGGAACGCGGCGAAGCTCTCGCGGCCGGACTCCACGGCGCGGTCACCCTCGGCGTCGGACAGTTCTGCACGAATCCCGGGGTCGTGGTCGTCGAACGGGGAGAGCCGGCGGAGGCGCTCGTGAGTGACCTCGCGAGTCGAATCGCCGCGACCCCTGCCGCCGCGATGCTGACTGCGGGGATCTGCGACGCGTATCGTTCGGGGGTCGAGCGGCTGGCCGCTCTTCCAGGAATCGACCGGCGTGCGGAGGCCGTATCGGATGGGAGCAGCGGGGCGGCGGCGCTCTTCGTGACGACGGCGGCCGGGTTCCTCTCGGAGGCGTCGATCCGGGAAGAGGTGTTCGGCCCGTCGACCGTCGTCGTCGAATGCCGTGATGCGTCGGAGGTCCTGGAGATCGCGGGCGCACTCGAGGGGCAGCTCAGCGTCACGATTCACGGCAACGCAGACGATCTCGCGTCGCACCGGAAACTGATCGAGATCCTCGAGAGCCGGGCAGGGCGGGTGGTGTTCAACGGATTCCCGACGGGGCTCGAAGTCGCCCACGCGACGGTTCACGGCGGGCCGTATCCTGCGACGTCCGACGGCCGCACGACCTCGGTCGGAACGCGGGCGATCGAGAGATTCGTCCGCCCGGTCTGCTTTCAGGACTGCCCGGATGACCTCCTGCCGGACGAGCTGAAGGATGACAACCCTCTCGGCATTCAGCGGCTCGTCGATGGGGGCGGTCTCACTCGAGGAGGATGAACGGATGAAAGTCGTCGTGGTTGGAAGTGGCGTGATCGGCCTCTGCTCTGCCTGGTATCTGTCTGAACGTGGTCATCAGGTGACGATCCTCGAACGCCGCGGTCCGGATTACGAGGGGTGCTCCTACGGCAATGCCGGGTATGTGATGCTGAGCCACTTCGTACCACTCGCCGCACCGGGCGTCGTGCGAATGGCGCTCAAGTGGATGCTCGATCCGGAGAGCCCCTTCTACGTGAAGCCGCGAATCGACTGGGACCTGATCTCGTGGGGCTGGCTCTTCAGCCGCGCCGCGACGAAAGAGCGGGTCGAGATCGCAGCCCCGATCCTCCGCGACCTCGGCGCTGCGACGCTCGTCGAGTACAGGAAGCTGGCCGAGGAATGGGGCAATGAGTTCCTGTTCGTGCAGCGCGGCGTCCTCACGGTCTGCCAGACCGCGCACCATCTGGCCGACGAAGTGCGCACGGCCGAAGCCGGCCGTCGAATCGGCATCGCCGCAGACGTCATCGATGCGAAAGGCATCGCGGAGCTCGAGCCGGGCGCGCGGATCGAAGCGCTCGGCGGCGTGCTCTACCCCGGCGACGCCACCATCTCTCCGGGACTCTTCCTCCGCGCGCTCATCCGGCGGCTCAGCCAGAAGGGCGTGGAGGTGAAGTGGAATACCGAGGTCACCGGATGGCGGACGGGCAACGGCCGCATCGAGGCAGTGCGGACGACGCAGGGCGACGTGCAGGGCGACGAGTACGTGGTCTGCGGAGGATCGTGGTCTCCGGCGGTCGTCCGCGACCTCGACATCAAGCTTCCGATGCAGGCAGGCAAGGGCTACAGCCTCACGCTGCCGAATCCGCCGGCCCGCGTCACCCGCGGCATCATTCTGGCGGAGGGGCGCGTTGCCGTGACGCCGATCGGCGACGCGATGCGCTTCGGCGGAACGATGGAGATCTCGGGCACGAATGAAGGGATCACCCCCGCCCGGATCCGCGGGATCGTGAAGACGTCCTGCCGCTACTTCAAGGACTACAAGCCGTCCGACTTCGAAGGGATCCAGCCCTGGTCCGGTCTGCGGCCGTGCTCGGCTGACGGGCTGCCCTACCTCGGCCGTTTCCGCAAGTTCGCGAACCTTTCCGCGGCCACGGGACATGCGATGCTCGGCCTCAGCCTCGGCCCGATCACCGGCAAGCTCGTCGCCCAGCATCTCTCCGGCGAGCCGACCCAGATCCCGCTGCAGATGCTGGCGCCTGATCGCTACGCGTGAGCCGAGCATTCTTGACCAGCATTCTTGAAGAGCATCCTTCTCGAGCAAGGTTGTACAAGCCCGCGTAGCGGGCGGCAGACAAGAGCCCTTGCCTGTCGCCCGCTACGCGGGCTCGATTTCTTGTCCACGGCATAACCCCGGCTGAAGGGCGTGTTGCCGAACGTGTGCTTATTAATATGCTGTATTAATGTGTATAATATCGTGCAGGTGGTTACCTCTGCATGATGACCAAGGAAGTCCCTGTACAGAACGCGTTCTTTCCG
>JBAQWH010000341.1:0-6357 GCA_049298815.1 Thermoanaerobaculia bacterium
GTCTGCCATCAGATCACCGCTGCGGGGCTCGGCGAGCGCTCGAGCTTCACGGCCGGCTTCGACGTCGACCGCACCACCCCTCCCGACCAGCGCGCGATCCTGGGGCCGTACGCCGTCGACCCGGGCCGCACGATGCTCATGCACTCCGCATCGATGTTCAAGCCGACGCAGGCCACGCACATCCAGAGCTCGGAGATGTGCGCGACGTGTCACACGCTGCATACCCATTCCCTCAAGCCCGACGGCACTGTGGCCGGCGAGCTTCCCGAGCAGGTCCCCTACCTCGAGTGGCGTCACAGCGCGTGGAAGAACGAGAAGAGCTGCCAGGCCTGCCACATGCCGGTCGTCGAGGGCGAAGCTCCGATCACGTCGGTTCTCGGCCAGCCGCGGACGCACGTTTCGCAGCACGAGTTCCGCGGCGGAAACGCCTTCATGTTGCGCCTGATCGCCGACAACGCAGCGGCACTCGGCAGCACCTCGCCGGCGGCCGAGCTCCAGCGCTCGGCAGACGCGACGGTCGAGCATCTGCAGTCCGAGGCGGCGAAGCTCGCGATCGTCTCTGCAGAGCGTGAGGCAGGCCGGCTGCGCGTCGACCTCGCCATCACGAGCCTCGCCGGACACAAGCTGCCGACGGCCTATCCTTCGCGCCGTGCCTGGATCCACCTGACCGTGCGCGACGCGGCCGGCCGGACGCTGTTCGAGTCGGGCAAACCGCTGCCGAACGGCTCGATCGAAGGGAACGACAACGACGCGACGGCATCGAAGTACGAGCCGCATCATCGCGTGGTCGAGCGCGCCGATCAGGTGCAGATCTACGAAGCGATCCTCGGCGACCATGCAGGCCTCGTCACCACCGGCCTCATCTCGGCCGTCACGTACCTGAAGGACAACCGTCTTCTCCCGCGCGGCTTCGACAAGACGACGGCGGAGAAGGACGTCGCGGTCAAGGGCGAGGCGTTCGACGATCCCGACTTCATCGCGGAGGGCGACACGGTGCAGTACCTCGTGCCGGTCGATGGCTCCGGTCCGATGAAGGTCGACGTGGAGCTGCTGTATCAGCCGATCGGTTTTCGCTGGGCCGACAACCTCCGCGCCGGCAAGACGGTCGAGTCCGAGCGCTTCATGCCGATGTACGACGCAGCGGCGGCACGGTCCGTGAGCCTGCTCGCGCGGACGAGCACGGTGGTGGAGTAGCGCTCCGTACTACTAACCACCAGAATCTTTGCACCGCGCGAGCTTTTCGTCGCCCCTCGCCCCGCGTTAGCGGGGAGAGGGAGACACGGAGCGAAGCGGAGTGCGGGTGAGGGGGCGTGGCCTCAGAACCCCTCATCCGCCTTCGGCACCTTCTCCCCGCACGCGGGGAGAAGGTTATCGAACTTCGGTTGCGGCGTAGCCGCGCTGTGGACGGCGGCTCTGAACCATGCCGGGCGAGACGCCCGGCATGCGCGGCCGGGACGGCCGCCGTCCAGGACGTGCTGCCTCCCGCTTGACACCGCGCCACCCGTACCGTCCAATCACGGCACTTCATTCGCGCGAGGACCTCTTGACCGTAAAGCGACTTGCAGCAGCCTTCCTAACACTCGCTCTCGCACTCCCTCTCGCCGCCCAGCAGGATGCGGCGCTCGCCCGCGCGGAGCGAATCCTCCGCGAGGTCCCGCTGGTCGACGGTCACAATGACCTTCCCTGGCAGTTCCGCGCGCGGACCCAGAACCGGCTCGGCCGCATCGATCTTCGCCAGGAGCAGTCGAGGCTCGAGCGCCCCCTCCACACCGACATTCCCCGCATGCGGCGCGGACTCGTCGGCGCGCAGTTCTGGTCCGTCTGGGTACCGACGGAGCTCAAAGGGCCCGACGCGGTGCAGGCGACGCTCGAACAGATCGACGTGGTCCACCGGCTCGGCGCGCTCTATCCCGACACGTTCGTGGTTGCCCGGACCGCCGCCGAGATCGAGCAGATTCACAAGTCCGGAAAGATCGCGTCGCTCATCGGTGTGGAGGGCGGTCACTCGATCAACGCTTCGCTCGGTGCGCTGAGGCAGTTCCACCTCCTCGGCGCCCGCTACATGACGCTGACCCACGGAGCGAACGTCGCGTGGGCCGATGCCTCGACCGCCGAGCCGAAGCACAACGGCCTGACCCCGTTCGGCCGCCGCGTCGTCACCGAAATGAATCGGCTCGGCATGATGGTTGATCTCTCGCACGTCTCGCCGAAGACCATGCACGACGCGCTCGACGCCACCCTCGCACCGGTCATCTTCTCGCACTCCTCCGCGCGGGCGGTCACCGACCATCCGCGCAACGTCCCGGACGACGTGCTGCTTCGCGTGAAGGCGAACGGAGGCGTGGTCATGATCACCTTCGTCCCCGGATTCATCTCGACGAAGGTCCTCGAGCAGGGTGCGGCACGCGAGGCGGAACAGGCCCGCCTGAAGGCGATGTACGAGGGGCAGCCGGAACGCGTGAACGCCGCGCTCGAGGCGTGGGACAAGGCGAATCCTCGCGTCGACGCGACCGTCGCCGACGCCGCCGACCACATCGAGCACATCATCCGGATCGCGGGTGAAGACCACGTCGGCATCGGTGGGGACTTCGACGGAATCGGCCGTACCCCCACGGGCCTCACCAGCGTGGCCGACTACCCGAACCTCTTCGCGGAGCTCATCCGCCGGGGTCACGGCGACCAGCGCCTGAAAAAGATCGCGGGGCTGAACCTGCTCCGCGTCATGGCGAAGGTCGAAGCGGTGGCGGCAGGGATGAAAAGCACGCCACCCGCGGACGTCCGGATCGAGGACCTCGACGAGCCGGTCAAGGAAGAGCAGCAGCGGCCGTAACGACTTCGGATCGAAACGCAAGGGCCGCTGCTCCTCGCAGCGGCCCTCCGTTTCGGACTGCTTGAATCGTGGCTTACTGCACGTGCAGGTTGTTGATGACGCGCTTCACGCCGCTGACGCTGCCCGCCGCGTCGACGATCTTCGCGATGTCCGACTGGCTGGCCGCGTGACCCGTGAGCGTCACGACTGCGTGGTTGTCGATCTGGACCTCGACCGCGAATGTCTTTTCAGGGACCGCCTCGGCGATCTTTCCGCGGACGTCGGCTTCCATGGCCTTCGCGTCGAACTCCTCGGGGAGAACGCGGTTCATCGAACCGCAGGCAACAGAGAACATCAAAAGAACCAGGGCAAGAAGAGAGAGTTTTCTCATTTACAAATCCTCCAAACACTCTCACGCAGAGCAACGGATGTGCCGGTCGCGGCAGCAGCCTCAGCCGTGATCCAGGGTTTCGCCGTTCCGGGCGGGACGGTCGCCGTCCATATGCGCGGCGCCGCTGCCGAGTAGACGGGGAGCACGCCGCGTCAGACTTTTTCGCAAAGCCACCGTGGAGGCCGGAGTTCTGGTAACTTCTACGCGGCGCATGTCTCGGCACCGCGCCCCGGGCCGTCCCCCCACCCCACGACATGATCGGCAGAACCCTCGGGCAGTATCGAATCCTCCAGAGCCTCGGAGCTGGCGGGATGGGCGAGGTGTTTCTTGCCGAAGACCCGGTGCGGGGTCACCAGGTCGCGCTCAAGGTCCTGCACACCAGTCATCCGCGCGAGCTCCGCAGGCTCCACGAGGAGGCGCGGGCGGCGTCTGCCATCGACCATCCGAACGTCGCGCACATCTATGAGCTCTCGAAGGACGACGGCGTGTCGTTTCTGGCGATGGAGTACGTGAGCGGATGGTCTCTCGACACGCTCATTGCGACCCGGCCGCCCGACATCGAGCGGGCCATCGACATCGCCATGCAGATCGCAGACGCGCTGGTCGACGCCGAGGCCAAGGGAATCACGCACCGGGACCTGAAGCCGGCGAACATCATGGTCACGGACGACGGGACTGCGAAAATCCTCGATTTCGGCCTGGCCAGAGTGCAGACGGCCGGAGACACAGGGCCACGACTCACCGCGCCGGGCGTGATGGTGGGAACGCTCGACTACATGAGCCCGGAGCAGGCCCTTGCATGCGAGGTCGATACGCGCAGCGACATTTTCAGCCTCGGCGTGATCGTCTACGAGTGCATCACCGGCACGCGCCCGTTCAGCGGGCTCAACGCCGCCGAGACGATGAACCGGCTGCTCCACTTCGACCCCGAGCCGCCCGCCGCGTTGAATCCCGCAGTCCCTCTGGAGCTTTCACGAATCATCTCGAAATGCACCGCTAAGCTCCCCTCGGAACGCTACCAGCGCGCTCAGGATCTCCTGGCCGACCTGCGAATCCTGCGCAGTCGCCGCTGGCAGCCGACCGGGGAGCCGCCTCCTGCGCCCGCAACCCGGCCGTGGGGCCTCTACGCGTTGGCCGGCCTGGTCCTCCTCGTCGCCGCCATCGGGCTGTATGCCGTACTGGGTCACTGAATTTTTCCTACACTCCTCGTACAATGGCGCCCGCAGAGACGAGAGGCCCGGCTCTTTCGCCTTCCGTTCGAGAACAAAGGCCGTTCCATTTGCCGACATGACTGACCCGACACGTAGAGGTCGCGACCCCGAAGACGCTCTGCAGTCCGCCATTCAGAGGCTGCCAGTTGCGGTCGTGACCTTCGACAGCGAAAGCAATCTTCGTCCGCTCAACGACCCCGCGGTCCGCCTGTTCGAGCGTGAAGGAATTCCGTTCGACCTGTATGTGAAGCGACCCGCGCATCCGCTCGCGACGCTCATCCGTGAGATCCAGCTGGCACCCGAAGGGGCTAAAGACCTCTCGGCCACGCGCACGCTCAAGTTCCCGAGTGGCCGCCGCTACGAGATCGAACCGTCGAGCCGCTCGCAGAAGGGTGCGGGCCGCTGGATCATGCTCCTCATCCGCGAGTCCGACCAGAAGCTGGACTACGACGACCTTCTCAGCCGGTGGGGATTCACTCGCCGGGAGACCGACGTCGCACGCGAGCTTCTCGAGGGGAAGTCGTCGCAGGAGATCTGCGACACGCTCGGAATCAGCCGCGACACGCTGAAGACCCATCTGTCGCAGCTGTTCGACAAGACGAACACGCGCAGCAGGCCTCAGCTCCTCGCCACGCTGATCAACCCGACGCGCAGCGCTCGTCCCGCCTGAGACTCTAACCCGCCGGTGCGGTGACCTCGCGGACCGTGCTGAGGAACTCCTCCACCTCGGCTTCGGCGGTGCTGAATCCGGTCACGAGCCTCACCGCGCCCGGCCCGAGCACGTTCCAGTCATAGAACTGCATGCCGCGGTCGCGGAGCGCCTTCACGACAGGGGGAGCGAAGCGGACGACCAGGATGTTCGCGTCGACCGGACGAAGAATCTCGACGCCTTCGATCTCGCGAAGACCGGACGCCAGCCGCGACGCGAGCGCGTTCGCATGCCGCGCATTGCGGAGCCACAGATCGTCGGTGAGGTACGCCGCCATCTGAGCGGAGAGGAATCGCGCCTTCGACAGGCGATGTCCGCTCCGATGGGCGCGCCGCGCGACCTCCACCGTCAGTTCTCGCCTGAAGATCACCATCAGTTCCGCGCCGATCGCGCCGTTCTTCGTCGCTCCGAAGACGAGAATGTCGACCCCGGCCCGCCACGACGCGTCGGCCGGCGAACAGCCGAGCGCCGCCACGGCGTTCGCAAACCGTGCCCCATCGAGATGGACGCCCGCGCCTCGGCTGTGGGCCACCTCGCCGATCGCTCTCATCGCGTCGACGCTGTAGACCGTCCCAACTTCCGTAGCCTGGGTAATCGACACGCAGGACGGCATCGCCATCCGCCCCGTGCCTCCTACGTCCTCGATCGCGCGGGCCACGTCGTCAGCCGCGAGCTTGCAGTCGGCGCCATGTAGCGGAATCAGCTTCGCTCCCAGCGTGAAGAACTCGGGAGCGCCGAGCTCGTCGCGATGAATGTGCGCTTCGTCGTGACAGACGACCGCGCCCCACGGCGGCGTCATCGCAGCGATCGCAAGCGAGTTCCCCGCCGTTCCGCTGATCACCGGAACGATGTCCAGATCGGTCTCGAACAGATCGCGGCACACCGACTTGAGCCGCGCGGTGATCTGGTCTGCACCATAAGGCGACATCGCCTCACCAGCCGCGCGCGCAACGGCTTCGAGGATCTCAGGAGAGGCACCGAGCGTGTTGTCGGATCGGAGGTCGACGGACATGCGGCGTACATATCACGAGGGAGGAGCTGAGCGATCAGTGAGGGGTGGGTGAGTAAAGACGCCTCATCCGAGAACGAATTGGCGAATTGAGCCCGCGCAGCGGGCGGCAGACGTTAGACCCCGGCTTCAGGGCGTGTTGCCGAACGTGTGCTTATTAATATGCTGTATTAATGTGTATAATATCGTGCAGGTGGTTACCTCTGCATGATGACCAAGGAAGTCCCT
>JBAQWH010000342.1:0-3963 GCA_049298815.1 Thermoanaerobaculia bacterium
GTCATGATCGGCAACGACGTCCTCGACCTGACCGTCACCGAGCTCGCCGAGCGGATCCGCACGCGCAAGCTCTCCCCCGTGGAACTGACGGAGGGCTACCTCCGGCGCAGCGAGACCGTCGGAGCACGGCTCAACGCGTATGCGACGATCACCCGCGAGCGCGCGCTCAACGAGGCTCGCCAGGCGGAAAAGGAGATCGCCGCCGGACGCTATCGCGGACCGCTGCACGGAATCCCGTACGCCGCCAAGGACCTCCTCGCCGCCGCCGGCTACCCGACGGAGTGGGGCGCACGGCCCTACCGCGGTCAGACCTTCGACGAAGACGCTCACGTCATCCGCCTCCTGCGCCAGTCCGGCGCGATCCTCCTCGGCAAAGCCGCGATGATCGAGCTCGCGGGCGGTATGGGCTACCGCTACGGCACCGCGTCGATCAGCGGCGGGACGAAGAACCCGTGGGACGAACGCTGCTGGACCTGCGGCTCCTCGAGCGGCTCCGGCGCGATCGTCGCGGCGGGACTCGCGGGGTTCGCGATCGGCACCGAGACCTGGGGCTCGATCCTCTGCCCCTCGGCCTACTGCGGTGTCTCGGGCCTCCGACCCACCTTCGGCCGCGTCGGCCGCAGCGGCGCGATGGCGCTCTCGTACTCGATGGACAAGATCGGACCGATGGCGCGGAGCGCGGAAGACTGCGCCTTCATCCTCGCCGCGATCTCGGGACACGACCCGAAGGACCTCCATTCGCTGCCGGACGAACAGGCGGCGTACGGCTTCTCGCGAAAGGCGCGCCCCCTTCGAATCGGCCGGGTGACGAACCAGTGGGCATCGATCCAGCCGGACGTGCAGAAGGCGACCGACGCGGCATTCGAGACGCTGCGCGCGGCCGGCGCGACGATCGTCGACGTGCAGCTTCCCGAGGGACCGTGGGAGATGGCGGCCGGTCTGACCATCCAGGTCGAAGGGGCAGCAGCGTTCGACACGCTCATCGACTCCGGCCGGGTCTCCGAGCTCGTCGATCCCGGCAGCAGGATCGGCGGCTACATCAGCCAGAGCATCTCGGGCGCGGACTATCTCCGCGCGCAACGCATCCGCACCCTCCTCCAGACGGCGATCGATCGACTCTTCGAAGAGGTCGACGTCCTCTCCAACGCCTCGCTTCCGGTCGCCGCCACCGCCATGGAGGCGAACCTCGAGACCGACCTCGCGTTCTCCGACCCGCTCGGCGGGATCGGCAACTTCTGCGGACTTCCGGCGATCAGCGTCCCGTCGGGATTCACCAGCGCGAACCTTCCGACGGGCATTCAGTTCGTCGGCCGCGCGTTGGCGGACGACGACGTGGTGGCGGCCGCGCGACTGTTCCAGTCGAAGACCGAGTGGCACCGCCGAAGACCACCGACATCGCGTTCCTGATCCGGATCCGATTCACAGATCACACTCATTAATACGTGTCAATATCAGGAGATTTAATGATCAAGCATTTTCATCCGATGGCCGTAGCAGCGCTTCTCATCGCGGGGTGCGTCACCGCACCCGTCCCGACGCCGGAAGCGGTCGCTCCCACGGCTACGGCTCCTGCGGCAGCGCCAACCATCCCGCCCGTGGTGCAGCAGTCGTTCGACGCGTTCCGCGCCGAGGCGATCCGCGCCCACACCCGCTACCTGTCGAGCGACGAGCTCGAAGGCCGAGGCCCGGGGACGCGGGGTGACGCACTCGCCACGAAGTACATCGCGGCGCAGTTCGAGGCCGCCGGGCTCGAGCCGGCCGGCGACGGCGGCACGTACTTCCAGAAGGTCGCGCTGATCGGACTCGCCACCGTCGAGAAAGAGACGCGCGTCCGTTTCGTGAAGAAGGGCGGCAATGCGTTTCCGGACCTCCACTTCGGCACGGACTTCGTCGGTGCCGACCAGACGCAGGACGCCAGCGCGACGATCGACTCGGAGGTCATCTTCGTCGGCCACGGCGTCCAGGCTCCCGAGTACCGCTGGGACGACTACAAGGGTCTGGACGTCCGCGGCAAGACGCTCGTGATGCTCGTGAACGACCCGCCGGCAAGCGCACAGGAGCCGGAGCTCTTCGAAGGGCGCCGCCGCACGTACTACGGCCGCTGGACGTACAAATTCGAGACCGGCACCGCGCTCGGCGCGAAGGCCGTGCTGCTCGTGCACACGAGCGAGGGCGCCGGCTACGGCTGGAGCGTCGTGAAGAACTCCTGGTCGGGTGAGAACGGCTACGTGAAGCGCGAGCCGGGATCGAGCGCGCTGAGCTTCGCCGGATGGCTTTCCGAGAAGACGGCGCAGGAGCTCTTTGCGGCCGCCGGACTGGACCTCGCCGAGGCGACGAAGGCGGCAGCTTCGCGCGACTTCAAGCCGGTCGCGCTGAACGTCCGCTTCGACGGCAAGGTTGCGACGCGGGTCCGTCCGTTCGAGACGGCGAACGTCGTCGCCCGTCTGGCCGGCAGCGACCCCGCCCTCAGCAACGAGGCGGTCATTTACACGGCCCACCACGATCACCTCGGCATCGGAGCGCCGGATGAGGACGACCCGACCGACACGATCTACAACGGCGCGATCGACAACGCGACCGGCACCGCGGCAGTCATCGAGATCGCCCGCGTCTGGGCGAATGCGCCGCGGCCGAAGCGCAGCATCTACTTCGCCACCGTCGCCGCGGAAGAGCAGGGACTCCTCGGTTCGGAGTTCCTCGCGAAGAATCCGCCCGTGCCTTCGGGACGGATCGCCCTCGCGCTGAACCTCGACGCTCTCTCGCTGCGCGGCAAGGTCGGCAGCATCACGATGAACGGCGTCGAGAAGACGACCTTCCTCGACACCGCCACGCGCGTCACCCGCGCGCTCGACCTCAAGATCATCCCCGACCAGGCGCCGGAGCAGGGTGGCTACTACCGTTCCGATCATTTCAGCCTGGCGAAGACCGGCGTGCCGGCCTTCTCGATCGGCCTCGGCTCCGACGTCATCGGCAGGACACCGGAGTGGGTGCGCGAGAAGTCGCGCGAATACGGCCGCAAGCACTATCACCAGCCGAGCGACGAGTTCGACCCGTCGTGGGACTTCGCGTCCGCCGTGCAGGCCGGACACCTGACGTTCTGGCTCGGCTGGGAAGGGGCGAATGCGCCCGTCAAGCCGGACTGGCTCGCAGGGGCCGAGTTCAAGGCCGTGCGCGACGAAGCGATCGGCGCGTTGACGAAGTAGGGCGCGGAGCGCGGGGCGGCCTTCGGTGTCATCCTGAACCGCCGATGCCCCGGAGGGGCTGAGGACGGTGAAGGACCCCCCAATTCTGTGCGGGATCGGAGGGGCGGAAGGCCGCGCACCGCGCCCGTTTTCCCCTCAGCCACCCGCTTAGATGGCAGGGGGGGTCCTTCGCCGCGCTTCGCTCCTTCGTCGCTCCGCCGGCTCAGGATGACACCTTCGACCGCCTCGAGCCGCGCCCCTACCCCTGCTCCGGCCGTCCCTCTCTTGGGGCTTTCGCGGCCTCGATCGCCATCATCGCGGCGCCCTCGACCGGGGTCCGGAGCGGCGGCTGGAGGACGGCACCGGGAGCATCGCGCTGGAGGCGGAGGCGCATCGGGTTGAGGAGCAGGTCGCCTGCGTGGAACGCGCCGCCGACATAGGCGACCGGGAACTCGCTGTCGAGCATGTGCAGTTTGCGGGCAACCGCGATGATGGTCTCGCCAAGCTCCGAGCCTCCGCGCGTCATGATCTCGTGCGCGACGCCGTCACCCTGTTGGGCGCACTCGATGACGAGGCGGCCGTACTTCGCGATGTCGTCGGCGTGCGTGGTCGTCGCGTAGACGAACCGTGGCAGCTCGGCGGGGCTGCAGAGCTCGTACTGCTCGCAGAGGAGGTCGGTCATCTTCGTGGCGAATCCGCGGCCGTCGTGCGCGCGGACGATCGCGGCGAGCCCTTCGCGGGCGATCCAGAAGCCGCTCCCTTCGTCGCCGAGGGTCGGGCC
>JBAQWH010000343.1:0-15238 GCA_049298815.1 Thermoanaerobaculia bacterium
AGAGTGAAGAGTGAAGAGTGAAAAAGGCAGAGTGTCATCCTGAGCCGCCGATGCCCCGGAGGGGCTGAGGACGGCGAAGGACCCCCCGCCGAAACGAGCGACGCGCGCACAATCCGCCCACTCTTCACTCTTCACTCTTCACTCTTCACTCTTCACTCTTCAGGCCTCGGCCTCCGCCAAGTCTGCCGGCCGCACGGCGACGGGCGTCGACGACCTCCACAGCTTCCGGAACCACTCCGCGGCTCCTTCGACCCCCATGTCGATGTACGGGAGGATCAGGAGCGTGAGAAGCGTCGACGAGAGCAGACCGCCCATCACCGTGCGCGCCAGCGGAAAGTAGAACAGGCCGCCGACCGTCGAGCCGCCGATCGCGAGCGGCAGGAGGCCGATGATCGTCGTCGACGCCGTCATCAGGATGGCGCGCAGCCGATCGCGGCCGGCCTGGAGCACGGCCTGGTCGCGCGACATGCCGTTCTTCCGGAGCTGGTTCATGTGGTCGAGCAGCACGATCCCGTTGTTCACGACGATCCCCATCAGGATCAGCAGGCCGATCTGCGACATCAGGTTGAACGGCGTGCGGGTCGCCGCGAGGAACCACGCGGTTCCAGGCAGCGCGAACGGAATCGAGAAGAGGATCGCGAACGGCTGCGCGAGCGATTCGAACAGCGACGCCATGACGATGTAGACCAGTGCGAGGGCGAGGAGGAAGTTGATCCCCATCTCCTTGTTCTGCTGGTCCTCCTCGATCATCCGGTCGTTCCAGGCCCACGAGTAGCCGGCCGGGAGATCGAACGCGTTCATCTGCTCCTCGATCTCCTTGCGGACCTTGTCCCAATCCTTCCCTTCGTAGGTGGCGTTGACCGAGACCCTGACTTTCCGGTTCTCGCGGCGGATCGCTTCCGATTGTTTGATCAGCTCGAACGAAGCGATGTCACCGAGCAGAAGATCGCGCCCCGACTGCGTGCGGATCTGCAGCTTGCGGAGGTCCTCGACGTTGTTGCGGTCCTCGAGGCGGAGCGCCAGCCAGGTCTCGACCTCGTGGTCGCCGGCGTTGAAGCGGCGCAGCCTCATCCCGCCGAGCGTGAACGAGAAGATGTCCGAGATGTCCTGAGCGGTCAGGCCGAGCTTCAGCGCCTTCGCGCGGTCGATCCGGACCTGGAACTCGTGGCGGCCGCGGGTCATGCCGTTGTTGATGTCCTCGATCCCTTCGATCGTCGCGAGCCGCCGCTCGGCCTCGGCTGCGAGCCGCTGCAGGACCGCGCTGTCCTGACCGAAGAACTTCACGGCGAACGAGCGGCTGTTGCCCCCTTCCTCCGAATCCTCGCGGAAGTAGACCCTCACCCCGGGAATCTCCGGCAACCCCTCCCGGATCTTCTTGCGGACCTCGCTCACCTCGTCGTCGCTCAGGTTCTCACGCGCGAACGTGATGGTGGTCGACGCCTCGTTGTCCTGGAACCAGCTGTAAAGACCGGCGACCTCGAAGGCTTCGCGGTTCTTCCAGAGGTACTCCTCGACCTGGACTACCGCCTTCTCGGCGACCGACTTCGGCGCGAGCTCGAAGAACTCGAACTGCAGACGGATCCGGTTGTTCTTCTGCGCCGAGAACATGCCGGCCTTCACCAGCTTGGTGGCGAACGGCACGATCGTCAGCACGATCAGCGCGATGATCACGAAGAAGGTCTTGACCCGGTGTCTCAGCGTCCAGGAGAGCACCAGGACATACCGATCCTCGAGCCATCCGATGACCGGATGCGGCTTCGGGTCGTGGTGCCGGAGGAAGTGCGCCGACATGAGCGGGATCAGCGTCAGCGACGACACGAGCGAGCAGATGAGTGCGAGCGAGATCGCGATCCCGACCTCGCCGAGCCAGATGGTGAGCTCCGACTTTCCGCCGACGATCAGCGGGAGGAAGACGATCAGCGAAGTCAGCGTCGACGCGGTGACGGCCATCGCCACCGAGCCGGCTCCGACGAGCGCCGCATTTTTCGTGTCCGAGTCGGCACGCTGCCGCCGGTCGATCGACTCGAGGACGACGATCGCGTTGTCGACCAGCATGCCGACCCCGAGCATGAGACCCATCATCGAGAGGACGTTGAGCGTCATCCCCAGGAAGTACATGACGCCGATCGCCGAGATGATCGAGAAGGGGATCGAGAGGGCGACGATCGAGGTCGACCCGAGCCGCCGGAGGAAGAAGTAGAGGATCACGATCGCCAGAAGGCCGCCGAGCGCTCCCGACTGCGTCAGCCCGTTCACACCGTTCGTGATCTGCTCGGCCTGGTCGTCCCAGGTGAAGAGCTTGATCCCGGTCAGGAGCGGATCGGTCGCGATGTCCTCTTTGATCACCTTCATCGCGGCGTGGACGACCTCGACCGTGTTGGCGGTCGATTCCTTGTACACGTTGAGGGCGATGGCGGCCTTCCCGTCGAGACGCCGGCCGAACTCCAGCGGCGGCTCCTCATAGCGGATGCGCGCGATGTCGCCGAGGCGCAGCCCGCGGTCGTTGACCGGCAGGTTCTCGAAGACCTCGACCGACTGCAGCGTTCCGACGGCGCGCACGGTGTAGCGCATCCCGCCGTCCCTCACCTGGCCGAGAACCATGTTGGACGACGCCCCCTGGAGGGTCCGGATCAACGCGCCGATGTCGACGTTGTGCTCCTTCACCTGGTCGATCACGAGGTCGATGTTGATCTCGCGCGGCGAAACGCCATTGAGCTCGACGCGAGCGACACCCGGAACGCGGCGAAGCCGATTGACCACCCGCGCCTCGAGCAGGTCGTAGTTCCGCGAGAGGTCCACCCCCTCCGCTGCAATGCGGGCTTCGACGACCGGAATGTCGTTCGTGTTGAACGAGAAGATCAGCGCCTGTCCGATCCCCGCCGGCAGCGCCGGCTTGATCTGGTCGACCTTGTCGCTGACCTGCATCCGGATGATGTCGAGATCCTGGCCCCAGTCGAACTCGAGGAAGACCTCGGCGCTGTCGGCGTTCGACCTCGAATTGAGCTTCTTGATCCCGGAGAGCGTCGCGAGGGTCTCCTCGACCGGCTTGGTGATCTCTTTCTCGATCTGCCAGGGGTTCGAATTGGGATACGGGATCTGCACCATGATGAACGGCGCATCGACCTCCGGCAGGAGGGCCAGCCGCATCCTCGTGAGCGCGATGCCGCCGATGATCACGGCGCAGACGAGCGCCATGATCGTGGTGATCGGACGTCGGACGGCGAGGGATGGAAGACTCATCGCGTCACCTCACACCGATCCCGTCTGCAGCGGAGCCGCGACGGTCGAAGGCTCCGACTCGGCCGGCCCGCTCTCGGGCACCGAAGCCGAATCGGCCTCGAAGACCTTCCGGTCGAGCAGCGAATAGACGACCGGGATCACGATGAGGGTGAGCCCCGTCGCCACCGTCAGTCCGCCGATCACGGTGATTGCGAGCGGCGCCCGCAGCTCGGCTCCCTCCCCCAATCCGAGGGCCATCGGAATCAGGCCGAGGATCGTGGTGAGGGAGGTCATGAGGATCGGACGCATGCGGTTCATTCCCGCCTCGAGGAGCGCGTCTTCCTTGCGCCATCCCTTCTGGCGCAGCTGGTTCACCGCGTCGATGAGCACGATCGCGTTGTTCACGACGATGCCGGCCAGCATGACGATGCCGATCATCGCGACGATGCTCAGCGACCGTCCGGCGATCGTCAGCGCGAGCACCACGCCGATCGCACCGAGAGGCAGCGTGAAGATGATCACGAACGGATGGAGGAACGACTCGAACTGCGAGGCCATGACCAGGTAGACGAGGAAGATCGCGAGCGCCATCGCGAGGATCAGCGAGCGGATCGACCGCTGCATCTCTTCCTCCTGGCCGCTCAGCGCCGCGGTGACCCCGGCCGGCATCGCAGTCGCCCGGATCACCGTGCGCACGTCCGCCGCGACCGCTCCCATGTCGCGGCCCGACAGGTTGCCGGAGACGACGGCCGCCCGCTTCTGTCCGATGCGGCGGATCTCGCTCGGTCCCGCCATCAGCTTGATGTCCGCCACCGAGCTGAGGAAGATCGGGCGTCCCTCGACGTGGCCGACGATCATCTCCCGGACGTTGGCCACGGTCGCTTCCCCGACCTCGACCGACCGGACCACGATGTCGATCTCGCGATCGCCTTCCGTGAACCGCGTCGCGACGTTCCCCTGGATCTTGCCGCGCACCGTCGAGGCCACCTGCGAGAGGTCGAGCCCCAGCTGTGCCAGCTGCTCGCGGTTGAACGTCACCTGCAACTCGGGATTGCCCAGCTCCGCGGAGCTCTTTACGTCCACGAAGCCCGGCACCTTCTCGACGTCGGTCTTCAGTTTCGCGACCGTGGTCTGCAGCTCTTCGAGGTTGTCTCCATAGACCTCCACCTCGATCGGAGTGCGGAACGTGAAGTACGTCGGCCGCTCGAACTTGAATCGGGCGTCCTTCGATGCTTCGAGCCGCGTGCGAACCACCGCGATGACCGCCTCTTCGTCCTCCGGCGACGTTCCCGGCTTCATCTGGACCTGGATGCGTGCGCTGTTCTCCCCTTCCGTGCCGGTATTCGAGAGCGAGAGTCCGGCGCCGCCGGCGATCGCGGAGAACGTTCCGACCCTCTCGTCGCCTTCGAGGACCGAGGTCACGTCTGCGATGAACTGGTCGGTGGACTCGAGCGGCGTCCCCTCCGGCAACTGGACCTGGAAGTTGAATTCACCCTGCGTGAAGGACGGGATCAGGTCGAGGCCCAGCCGCGGCACGAGAGCAATCGAGCCCGCGAACACGAGCACCGTGATGGCCAGAACCGTGAGCCTCGAGCGGAGCGACCAGCGAAGCAGATGCGGGTAGGTCCGCAGGAACACCGCGAACGCAGCGTCGAACGCACGTGAGATCGGCGAAAGAACCACCGCAACCGCCCGGAAGGCCACGCCGAGGACCCGCCGGATCCAGTGGAGCCCGACCGCCGGCCCTCGCACGAACGTCGCACGGAGCACGCGTTTCACACGGCCCGCAGGAAGGGGCTCGGGATCGGCGCTCACGTCGGCAACTTCGCCGCCGCCTCCCGACAGGGCGGCCATCATCGGGATGAGAGTCAGCGAGACGGCGAGCGACGCGATGAGCGAGAACGACACCGTCAGCGCCTGATCCTTGAACAGCTGCGCCGCGATGCCTTCGAGGAAGACGACCGGGAGGAACACGGCCACGGTGGTCAGCGTCGATGCGACGACCGCCATCCCGACTTCGGCAGCCCCGTCGCGTGCGGCGACGAAGGCCGAGGCGCCACGCTCCCGCTTCTTGAAGATCGACTCGAGGACCACGATCGCGTTGTCGACCAGCATCCCGACCCCGAGTGCGAGACCTCCGAGCGACATGATGTTGAGCGTCGTGCCGGTCCGGTACATCAGGAAGAAGGTCGCGATGATCGAGATCGGGATCGAGATGCCGATGATGATCGTGCTCCGCAGGTCCTTGAGGAACAGCAGCAGGACCGCGATCGCGATGAGACCGCCGAGGAGCGCGTTGCTCAGGACTTCGTCGATCGAGGCCCGGATGAAGCGCGACTGGTCGGCCCCCGTGACGATCTCGACCCCCTGCGGCATCTCCTTCCTGACGCGCTCGAGCCGCGCCTGGACCGCCTTCGCGACCGAGACGATGTTCGCGTCGCCTTCCTTGTAGATCGCGAGCTCGACCGCCTCCTTGCCGCCGAAGCGCGTGACCACTTCGCGCTGCTTGTGACCGCGAACCACCTCAGCCACGTCGGACATCAGCACGTTCCGTCCCTCGCGCGCGAGGATCACCGTGTCCATGATGTCGCCCAGCGTCTCGAACTCGTTCCGCGAGCGCACGAGGTACCGCGCCTCGCGCTCGTACAGACTGCCGCCGGCCTGGTTGATGTTCTCCCGCCGCAGCTTCTCCTCGACCTGCTGGATCGTGACGCCGAGCAGCGCGAGCTTCCCTTCGTCGATGCGGACCGAGATCTCTTCCTCGAAGCCGCCGTTCACCTTGATCGCCGCGACTCCGTCCGTCGACTCGAGGTCCTTCTTCAGAACCTCCTCGGCCACGTACCGAAGCTGGTAGAGACTCTTGCCCCCCGTCAGGTACATCCGGACGACCGGGTCGTTCGACGGATCGAAGCGGAGGATGACCGGCTTCTCGATCTCCCGCGGAAGGTTGATCAGGTCGAGCTTCTGGCGAACGTCGAGCGCCGCGAAGTCCATGTTGCGGCCCCACTCGAACTCGAGCGTCACCTGCGAGAGGCCGGGTCGGGAGACCGACGTGAGTCGCTGAACCCCTGCGACGACGCCGACCACTTCCTCGATCGGGCGGCTGACCAGCGTCTCGACTTCTCCCGGAGCCGCGCCGGGGAACCTCGTCTCGACCGTGAGGGTCGGATACGAGATGTCCGGCAGCAGGTTCATCGGAAGCCGGGTAAACGAGACGAAGCCGAAGATCACGAGTGCCACAGCGATCATCGAAACCGTGACACGGCGCTTCAGCGAGAACTCAACGAGGTTCATGATTCCTCCGGCGCGTGCCGCAGCTTTGGAGTGAGGCGCCCGAAGGCGCCGCTTTGTTCTTCGGCCGACACGACAGCGGCGCCTGTGGGCGCCGCACTCAAAACGTCAGCCCTTTGCCGCGACTTTGACCGCGCTGCCGTCCTTGAGCGCGCCCTGTCCTGCCACGATGACCTTGTCGCCGACTTTCACGCCGGAGACGACTTCGACGACGTTCCCTTCTTCGATGCCGAGGGTCACGTCGCGGCGGCGTGCAACCTTGCCGTCGGCGACGAACACGTGCGCCTCACGCAGCTCGCGTACGACCGCTTCACGCGGGACTCGCATCGCGGAAGGCCTGGTCTCCCGCACGATCTCCACTGTGACGAACGCGCCGGGGCGGACCGCAGCCGGCGGGTTGACCGCCTCGACCGTGACCTTGACCGTGCCGGTCGAGGTGTCGACCACCGGGCTGATCTGACGGATGCGTCCCCGGAACGCCACCTCCGAGGAGGCGCGGAGTGTGAGCCGCACCTCGCGACCGTTCTGCAGGGTCAGCACGTCACGCTCCGGAAGGAAGATCCGGGCGACCAGCGGGTCGAAATCAGTGAGCGTGAAGAGCACGTCCGACGGCCGCACGTGCTGGCCGACGTTGATCATCCGCTCGGTGACCGTGCCGGAGAACGGCGCGCGGATCGTGGTCTTTCCCAGCCTGTACTCGGCTTCTGCCAGCTCCTGGTCGGCGACCTGCTTCTCCATCGAGACCTTGTCGAAGGCGTCCTGGCTGACGAGCGACTTCTCGTTCATGTCGCTGGCGCGGACGAACGCCACCCGGGCGTTGCTCGCGCGGACCCGGGCCTTTTCCCGCAGGATCTGCGCGTCGCCCCGGTTCAGCAGCGCGAGCGGCTGGCCCTGCTGGATGTGATCCCCTTCTTCGACGAGCAGACGCTCGACCCGTCCGTCGGCCTCGGAGACGATCTTCACCTCGTTCTCGGCGACCAGGTTCGCCGTCGAGGAGACGTACGACGAGATCGGTCCGGTCGTGACCGCTGCGACGCTGACCGGGACCGGTGCCTTCTCCTTGCCTTCGGCTTCCTTCTTCGCCGCGGCGGCAGCCGACGACTTGCCGACGGTGGCTCTGTAGATGAAAAAGCCGGCCGCCGCGAGCGCGAGGAGGAGCACCACGATCACCGGCGTGCGGTATCGCTTCCAGTCGACGTGACTCGTCATCGGGGTCTCCAGTTCCATCTCGGCCATTTGGGGTCCCTCCAGCGGAATTCAAAGCGGGATACGCAGTGGGTCCGGGAGGAGTTTCACGTCGCCTCAAAAAACAGGTGGCGGGCCGGCGCGGAGGCGTGTCAGAGCATTCCACTGTCGTCGTTCACCACAGAGGCACAGAGACACCGAGGAGGCCGGAGACCCTCTGTGTTCCTCGGTGCTCTCTGTGTCTCTGTGGTGAACGGTACAAAAAAAAGAGCCTAGAACAGCGCCGGCTCCTGGTAGGTCCCGAACACGTCGCGGAAGGCGTCGGAGATTTCGCCGACCGTCGCGTAGACCTTCACCGCATCGATGATGAGCGGCATCGTGTTCACGTTCGGGTCGGCCGCGGCATTGCGAAGGGCCTGAAGCGAATCCTTCACCTTCTGCTCGTCGCGCGACTTCTTCACCTTCTCGAGCTGCGCGAGTTGCTCCCCGGCCGCCGACTCGTCGATGTAGAGGATGTCGTGGGGATCCTCCTTGTCCATCTTGAAGCCGTTGACGCCGACCATCAGTTTCTCGTTCGCGTCGAGCGCTCGCTGGTACTGATACGCCGCGTCCCAGATCTCGCGCTGCGGGAAGCCGGCCTCGATCGCCTCGACCATGCCGCCGAACTGGTCGATCTTCTCGAAGTAGTCGAAGCAGCCCTTTTCCATCCGGTTCGTCAGCTCTTCGATGTAGAACGACCCGCCGAGCGGGTCGACGGTGTTGATGACGCCCGACTCGTGCGCAATGATCTGCTGGGTCCGGAGCGCGATGAGCGCAGCCTTCTCGGTCGGAAGGGAGAGCGTCTCGTCGAGCGAGTTCGTGTGCAGCGACTGCGTGCCGCCGAGCACCGCTGCGAGCGCCTGGATCGTGACGCGGACGATGTTGTTGTACGGCTGCTGCGCGGTGAGCGAAGCCCCCGCGGTCTGGGTGTGGAAGCGGAGCTGCCAGGAGCGCGGGTCCTTCGCGCCGTAACGGTCGCGCATCACCTTCGCCCAGACGCGCCGCGCGGCGCGGTACTTCGCCACCTCTTCGAACAGGTCGTTGTGGGAGTTGAAGAAGAACGAAAGGCGTGGCGCGAACTCGTCGACATCCAGCCCCGCGCGCATGCCGTACTCGACGTACTCCATGCCGTCGCGCAGCGTGAAGGCCAGCTCCTGCAGCGCCGTCGATCCGGCCTCACGGATGTGGTACCCCGAGATCGAGATGGTGTTGTACTTCGGCACCTCGGTCGCGCAGAACTTGAAGATGTCGGTAATCAGCCGCATCGAAGGGCGCGGCGGGTAGATGTACTCCTTCTGAGCGATGTACTCCTTGAGGATGTCGTTCTGAAGGGTGCCCGAGATCTTCTTCCAGTCGGCTCCCTGCTTTTCGGCGACCGCGAGGTACATCGCGAGCGCGATCGGCGCCGTCGAGTTGATCGTCATCGAGACGGTCACGTCCTCGAGATTGATGCCGTCGAACAGCGTTTCCATGTCGGCGAGCGTGTCGACCGCCACGCCGCACTTGCCGACCTCGCCCGCGCTGTAGTGATGATCCGAGTCGTAGCCGTAGAGCGTCGGGAGGTGAAACGCGGTCGAGAGTCCGGTCTGTCCCTGGGAGAGAAGGTACTTGAAGCGCTCGTTCGTCTGGCGCGCGGTGCCGAAGCCGGCGAACTGCCGCATGGTCCAGAGACGGCCGCGATACCCGGTGGGATGAATGCCGCGCGTGTACGGGAAGTCGCCCGGGTACCCGATCTCGTTCCAGTCCTGGTTCTCGACAGCGAGCGGCGTGGCGAGCGGATTCGTCTCCATGCTCGAGACGGTCGTGAAGTCGTTCTTCCACGTCGCCTTCTTCGCCGTCAGCGGCGCGAGCGTCTCGCGTCTCCAGGTCTCTTCCTGCTTGCGCACGGTTGCGAGCGAGGGAGCGGAGAACAGCGAGAGCTGCTCGTCCTTCGGCTGGGAAGGTCGCGGCGGGGTCGGGGTGGCCTTCTCGACATCGGCTTCGTTGCGGCTCATCGGTTCTCCAGTCGTGGCTCGAGGGGTTCGAGTGGAAGCAGGCCGACCGCCGGCAGGGAAGCCGGAGGCGACGCAGAATCAGTGCTTTGAAGCGAAGACGCGGATGCGCCCGGCCGAATTCCGGATTCCTGGGCGTGCTCCCCTGCCGGGTCCCGGTCTTTCAAGCCGGGGAAGACGGCGGCAGAGCGCCGCCGTCCAGTCCCGGCGTTTCCCGGTTAC
This sequence comes from Thermoanaerobaculia bacterium, assembly GCA_049298815.1. GTDB lineage: Bacteria > Acidobacteriota > Thermoanaerobaculia > Gp7-AA8 > Gp7-AA8 > JBAQWH01. Next base: position 9,948 of record JBAQWH010000343.1, read on the forward strand.
CGCAGGAAGCCGAACACGCGGGCGATGATGTTCCGCCCTTCCTGATCGGTCTTCAGCATCTGGTCGAGCTCGCCGGCGTCGAGGAAGATGCCGCCGCAGCCGCCACACTCGTCGACCTTCACGTTCTGGATGCCGATTTCCGCGAGGTCCATCCCGCACTTGGGGCACTTCATCCAGTGCAGGTCCTTGAGCTTCCGGCGCTCTTCGGCCTGCATCTGCGCGATCTGCTGTTCGGACAGTTTCTTGCGCCGGACGATTTCCTGACGCGCGAAGTACTCTTCCTCAGCCCGGCTGGGCTTATCGAATCCCGTCATGTTGTGGAACCTCCCGTCTGGGCGCGAGATTGTAAACGGGTCCGCGCGCGGGGGGAACCGCTAGCCGAAGAGTCGCTCCATCGCGACCATGATCGCCACCCCTCCGCCCGTGATGAGGAGGGCGAAGTAGAGGATCGTGGCGACGATCGACAGGTGCCCGAAGACGATGCAGAGACCGTCGCTCTGGAGGGTGCCGACCGCAAGGAGCAGCAACGCGATCGCGGGGAGCGTGTTGCTGAACGGGATGAGGCCGAACGGGGCCATGAGGAGCACGGCGCCGACGACGAGCCCGAGGTCGTTGATAACGCGGGCCAGCGGCGGCAAGATCGCCCACGTGGCCCGGCCGGGACGGCTGAAACGCTCCATCTTGCGGAAAGCTTTCAGTCCGCGCCCGAGCGCACCGCGGAGGCGTTCGGTGCCGACAGACCGGGCACCGATCCGCCGGGGAATCCAGAGGTCGCGCCGGAAGAGCCGGCTCAGTCCGATCAGCAGGATGCCCGCGCCGAAGACCGTGCTGACCCCTGGCACCGACACAGGCACGAGGAAGACGATCGTGAGGAAGGCCGTCAGGAGCATCAGGCCGTCCTGGCCGACGAGGTCGCGGATCTCCGCGAGCGTCACGCCGTCCGGCGGGAGGGCTGCAATCGCCGCTTCCAGACGGTCGCCGGGCGCGAGCAGACTGTGGGTCGAGAGTTTCATGATCGCGTTCGGGCTGAGATGTCGAAATCTCGCCGGTTTATTTCGAAGATATAGGCCGCGGCTGCCGCTCAGGGCTTCCGCGAGACGAGGATGAGTCCCGGTCCGAACGGCAACCAGGAGAAGAGCCGGTCGAGAGCGAAGACTCCGCGCACCAGAGAGACGAGCAGCTTCGAGCGGCCGGCCTTCGCCACCGACTGGAGTGCGGCGTCGTCGCTGACGGCCCGCCGCGCACGGCGCCGGTTCATCGGAAGAAGAAAGATCGTGTCGTACGCAAGTACCACGGGGAAGCCCCAGTAGCTGGCTTTCGCAATCCTGAGGCCAGCCGCACGGAACATGGCCGAGATCGCACCACGCTCGTAGCGGCGACGGTGCTCGTAGTAGTCGTCGGACCCGGTCCAGAGGCTCTGGAGCGCGGGAACGGTCGCGACGCAGGTCGCACCGCTTTTCATGACGCGGCCGATCTCGCGGGCGGCCGCCGCATCGTCGTCGAGGTGCTCGAGCGTCTCGCCTGTGGTGACGCCGTCGAAGGCGGCGTCGCGGAAGGGCATGCTCGTCATGTCGCCGACCACTGACGGAATTCCGTAAGTCCTTAAGGAATGAAGGGCGGCATCAAAAGAGTAGTCGATGCCGTTCACCGCGTAGCCGCCCGCCTTCAACCGGCTCGCGAGCTGCCCGAGGCCGACCGCACCGTCGAGGATCCGCGCCCCGCGCGGGATCCTCTGCACCTCGCGGACGATCATGCCGAGCCGGTGCTCATGGCGCGGACCGAACATCTCGGGCTGCGAACCCCAGGCGTGGGTGTGGGTCACGCGAGGCGTTCCTTCCTGGGCCCACTCCACACGAGCATCGTCACAATGTCATCCTGAGCAGGAGAACGGCGTCGCCGGCGCCGTTGCCGACGAAAAGGACACGCGAACCCTCACTCGGCGCCCTGACGGTGAACCTCGGTGCTCCTCTGTGTTCTCTGTGCCTCTGTGGTGAATCCACGTTCGTTTCACCACCGAGACACAGAGAACACAGAGGGTGCACCGAGGGCGAATCGGGAGAGACCTCACCATTCGCCATCCGGAGACCAACCCTCGCCACGTCGGCGGGGGGTCCTTCGCCGCGCTTCGCCGGCTCAGGATGACAGCGGCCACTTGCCGTCGGCCTACCCACCGAGGATTTCCCGCAGCGCGACCGGGGCCTGGCCGATCGCTTCGTCGAGGCGATCGGCGTCCTTGCCTCCGGCCTGCGCGAGGTCGGGCTTGCCGCCGCCCTTCCCTCCGACGATCGGTGCGAGCTTCTGGATCAGGGTGTTCGCGCCGACGCGCGCCTGGAGGTCGGGGGTGACCGCAGTCAGCAGCGTCACCTTGCCGTCGATGGCGCTGCCGATCACGACGACGCCGCTCTTGATCTTCGAGCGGAACGTGTCCGCGAGGTTGCGGAGGTCGCCACCGGCGACTCCGTCGACGCGACGTGCGATCAGCTTCACGCCGGCGACGTCGACGCTCTCGTCGGCGGCTGAGGCTGACGCCCCTCCGCCGCCGGACACCAGCTTCATCTTCAGCTGCTTGATCTCGCGCTCGAGCTGTTTCTGCTTGTCCTGGAGTGAACGGACGACCGTCGGGAGCTCGTCGACGCCGACGTTCGTCTGCTGCTGGAGCGCGTGGGTCGTGTGGTCGAGCTTCTGGAACCAGGCGAGCGCGCCGCGGCCGGTGAGCGCCTCCATGCGGCGGACTCCCGCCGCGAGCGAGCGGTCCGAGACGATCTTGAAGATGCCGATGTCGCCGGTGCGGTCGACGTGGCAGCCGCCGCAGAACTCGCGCGACCAGTCACCCGCGGCGACGACGCGCACCTGCTCGCCGTACTTCTCGCCGAACATGGCGACGGCGCCGGTGCGCCGCGCCTCTTCGAGCGACATCACCGTCTTGGTCACTTCGAGGTTCTCGCGGATTCGCTCGTTGACCGAGGCTTCGATGTCGTGCATCTGCTGCTCGGTGAGCGCCTGGTGGTGCGTGTAGTCGAAGCGCAGCCGGTCGGGAGCGACATGCGAACCCGCCTGCTGTACGGCCGGCCCGAGGAGCTCCTTGAGCGCTTTGTGCAGGAGGTGCGTGGCGGTGTGGTTCGCCGTGGTGTCGCGGCGCACTGGAGCCTCCACCATCGCCTTGATCTTCGCACCGACGTTCAGCGTCCCTACGTCGACCGCGACGCGCGCGACGCTGAGCTCACCGGCCGCCTTCTGCGTGTCGAGGACCCGCGCCCGGCCGCCATCCCACGCGATCGAGCCGACGTCGCCGATCTGGCCGCCGGACTCCGCGTAGAACGGAGTCGGCGAGAGGATCACGTCCGCTTCGGAACCGGCCTTGACGGCGTCGCTCTCGCGGCCGTCCACGAGGAGGCTCTTCACGATCGAAGCGACCGGGGTGAGCGTGTCGTAGCCGACGAACTCGGTCGGCCCGATCCGCTCGGCGATCGCTGCGAAGGTCGCCGCGTCGCCCGCGATCTGGAACTTCGAGGAGGCCTTCGCTCGGGCCCTCGCCTCCCCCATCATCACCTCGAAGCCCTCACGGTCGAGGCTCACGCCCTCTTCTTCCGCGAGCTCACCGATCAGGTCGACCGGGATGCCGAAGGTGTCGTACAGCCGGAAGATCTCCTCGCCCCCGAGAGTCCTCTCGCCGCGCGAGCGGACCCCGTCGAGGAGCACGCCGACCCGCTCCATCCCCTGGGTGAGCGTCTTCGAGAAGCGCTCCTCCTCCGCCTCGAAGGTGCGGAGGACGGCCTCGCGCCGCGACTTGAGGTCGGGATACGCGGAGCCCATCGCCTCGATCACCGCGTCGACGAGACCGCTCAGCAGCACCGGCTGCGGGAGCTTGCGCCCGAAGCGGATCGCGCGGCGGATGATGCGGCGCAGGACGTAACCCCGCCCCTCGTTCGATGGGATGACCCCGTCGCTGACGAGGAACGTCGCGGAACGGGCATGGTCGCAGAGGACGCGGACCGCGGTGTCGAGGTCGTCCTCCATGAGACCGCGATAGCGGTAGCCGCCGGTCTCTTCGATCGCGCGAACCGTCGGCGCGAAGAGGTCAATGTCGTAGTTCGTCGATTTTTTCTGAATGACGCTCGCGAGCCGTTCGAGTCCCGCGCCGGTGTCGACCGAGGGAGCGGGCAGCGGGTTGAGCACGCCGTTCTCGTCGCGGTCGTACTGCATGAACACGAGGTTCCAGATCTCCATCGTGTCGTCGCCGGGGCCGTTGACGAGCTCCGGGACGTTCTTCGAGAGGTCGTCGCCGCGGAAGTAGTGGATCTCGGAGCACGGACCGCACGGACCGGTCTCTCCCATCTGCCAGAAGTTGTCTTTCCGGCTGAAGCGGAGGACGCGATCGGGCCGCGCACCGGCCTTGACCCACAGCTCGGCAGCCTCTTCGTCGGCCGGAACGTTCTCGTCGCCCTCGAAGACGCTGAACCAGAGCCGCTCGGGGTCGAGCCCGTAGACGTCGACGATGAGCTCCCAGGCGAAGCGAATCGCGTCGGCCTTGAAGTAGTCGCCGAACGAGAAGTTGCCGAGCATTTCGAAGAACGTGTGGTGGCGCGCTGTGCGGCCCACGTTCTCGAGATCGTTGTGTTTGCCGCCGGCTCGGACGCATTTCTGCGAGGTCGTGGCGCGCGTGTAGTCGCGCTGCTCACGGCCGAGGAAGACGTCCTTGAACTGGTTCATGCCGGCATTCGTGAAGAGGAGGGTCGGATCGCCGGCAGGGACGAGCGACGAGCTTTCCGCGCGGCGGTGTCCGTTTTTCTCGAAGTACTTGAGGAACTCCTCACGAATCTCGCTTGTGGTCAACAACCCTCATCTCCTTGATGACGTCGTAAACGAGCCCGGCATCGTAACCCTGCTTCAACAAGTACGCGGTCAATTTGTTTCGGCATTCGTCCGTCGCCGCGTACTCGTCGCCGTTGCGGCGCACCAGCGCCCGGAACTTCTTCGTGCAGAGCGCTTCGACCTGCGCGCGCTGCTGCTCGGCCGGGAGATTGGCAGCGATCGCGTGCGAGGCGTCGGCGTCATCGACGCCGGCCGCGCGGAGCTCCTGGCGGATGCGGTGGGGCCCGAGACGCTTGAGCGCGCGGCTGCGGACCCAGGCCCCGGCGAAGCGGTCGTCGTCGATCCACTTCTCCTCGCGGAGTCGTTCGATCGTCGTGTCGACGACCCCTCGCTCGAACCCCTTCCGCTCGAGTTTCCGCGTCAGCTCGGCCGAGCTGTTGAAGCGGAACTGCAGGATCCGCATCGCGGCGGTGTAACAG